>CAYNMA010000005.1:0-2397 GCA_964398075.1 uncultured Bacteroides sp.
TTCAAGCCAACCATCTACTAAATAAAATTCCACAAATCATCTCAAAAGCAATTTCTAGAACATCCCTAAATGGATTATTTCTTTCTTTCTCGTGCGAGGTTTTCTTTTGCCATGTCGATTTCGTGTTTGAGACTTTCGATGCGTCTGTCGTGTGAAGCGGCACGGTCAATCTTTGACTTGCGGTACGAGGCCTTTGACGAGGTGGATGAGGCACTGCGGATGCATCCTGCATAGTACTCGTTGTCGTGTTTCTTTGCTTCTTTCTCTTTTGCAAGGTCGGCACGTAGGTCGATGATACGCTTGCGGTAGTATTCTACACTCATGATGTTGATATTTATAGGGTTAATATTCTTGATGTCAGACCGCTGCGTTGTCGGATATCAGACCGCGCTGCGCGCTGACGGACTTTATTATGTATGATGTATGATGTATAAATGTATGATGTATGATGTATGTCTTGTTTAGTTTGTTGTGAAGACGGGTTTGACGTATTCGTTGGTGGTTTTAGAGCTGATGGCTTCGAGCCAGACGTAGTTGTTGTAGCGCATGCGCTCGTTGAGGAAACCGAGGTAGATAGTTTTGTTGCCTTTGGCAGGTATGCGTCCGTTGCAGGACTGCGTGCCGAGAGTGGAATAGTCGATGTTGTAGGATAGTTTGGCGGGGTCGGCACCGTCTTGGAACTTCTTGGCCTGTGCGGCATTGTAGAAGACATACATATTGATATAGGCGTCCTCCTCACGCGGCGGTACGTTCTCGCCGAGTAGTGTGGCTATCAGTCCGCTGCCTCGGTGGCTCTCATAGACGGGCAGTCCGAGGAGTTTTATCCGGCGGTAACCTGTCTCCATATCGTCGTAGAACTCGCCGTCGGAGTACTTGGCGGTCTCGTTGGTGGAGATACGCAGTGAGTAGAGCAGGTCGGTAGTACCCGCCGGTATAGGTATCGCCACGATGGCACGGTAACTGCCGGAGAAGGCGGCTTTGAGTTGTCCTCGGAGTGTGAACTTACGTGGTTCGTCGAAGATATTGGTCATCTTGATACCTGGTACAGCCTTGGCGAGAAAGTCGCCTTTCTTGGCTTCGACGCTGTCAACGGCAACGGTCTTGATGTTGGAGAGTCGGTTGATGTCTTGGGTACGGTAACCTATCTTGATGTCGGCGTATTGTTGTCCCTTGGGGGTTACCTGGACGAGGTAGATAGCACGGTATGTGATATTGAGCGAGTCACGGACACGCGACTTAGCGGAGTAGGTCTTGAGGAGTTGGTGGGTGTCGGCATTGTAGATACGGACCTCGGCTTGTCGTTCCATCTGGATGTCGTACATCATCTTGTCGCCTCGTTCGAGGTAGATGGGGTAGTTCTGTGTGGAGGATAGCAGTTGTTGCTCCTTTTTATATACAGGTACGAATATCTTGGGTACTTGTGCTTGTGCTATGGCGTCGATGTCATCGTGGATTTGGCGTATCTGCTGTTGCAGCGCATAGCAGCGGGCGTTGTCGGCAGAGTCTTGTGTAGAAGGGTCGAACTCGAAGACCAGTTTCTGGTTGGCGTTGTATATCTCGAGGAACTGCTCGGCGGAGAGTACCATGCCGTCGTCGATAGCGGATTGCAGTTCGGGTATGATGGCTTGCAGTTGCTGCGCCATCTTGCCGGCAGACTCGTATTGCTCGGCGGTGGGTTGGTCCATGCCTTGCTTGTCGGTGGTGGTGGTCTTGCTGCCGCAACTCATCAGGGTGAGTGTGATGAAGAGGGCGGTTATGATGTTGAGATGTCTCATGGTGGTTATGTTGTTTTTACGTTGTTTTGTTGTTTTTGTTTTATATTTGGTGCAAAGGTACTGCTATATAATAAGGTGTGCAAAGTCCTTTTTGGTCCTTTTTAGTTGACGGAGCTGTAGAGGTCGTTGAACGGACGGCTGCACTAACAGACCATTTCACTAACAGACCGCACCGCGTGCTAAAAGACGACGGACCGCGCACTGCGCTAAAGGATATTCATTATCAACGGATAGCAACTATCTTTTGCTCTAAATATTCCATGGCGTGATGCTCAAATATGCTCTTTGTGTGGGTACAAAAAAAGAGCGTAGATGTTTCTTATCTACACTCTGAGGTCCTGAGATTACCTGAAAATCACCAGATAGGAAACGCCTACGCTGCACGTAGACGCTTACTTATTTGTCTCGGTGATTTACACTTATAGAAATTTCTCAGGTTTCAGAGTGTTGTAACGAACAAATAGCAAACGCTATGGTATGTTGGGAAGGACAGGTTACACGCTTGTAGTCCTTTTTGGTCCTTTCCGCTGCAAAGGTAGTGAATGTGTTTTGAATGTGCAAATGTCGTGAAACAAATATTGTCAAATATTATCCAAATATTCTCTGTGAGTGGTGGAGATGG
>CAYNMA010000005.1:2497-46573 GCA_964398075.1 uncultured Bacteroides sp.
TATCCAAATATTCACTGTGAGTGGTGGAGATGGTCAAATATACGTGGTCAAAAAATATAAAAAAAATATCCGCCATGCAGCTCGGCTAAGTGACGGACTACTTAAACGGACGCCTACGGCGTATTGACATGAAAGGGGTCATAAAAGTCTTCGTAAAAAAATATAAAAAACACTATCTAAACGATTATCATAAATAGAGGTTACTAGTGGAATCTAGTGAATGGTAGAGAAGGTTGACAGGTGAGCCTACCTCTGACCCCTCCCTGAAGGGAGGGGGAATGAGGCTGTCTAACAAGTATTATATATCCCGCGGGTGAGTCAGACACCCCACAAAGCAGGCTTAGCGGGGACTCCGTAAGCGCCCGCGCCCCCAGAAGCAAAGTATAGTCGGTTGGAAATTTTGACTTGTTGGACTGCCTCGCCCCCAATGCTGGGGTGGCATGTTATTTGTTGCGGAGCAATTGGAGAATGTTTAATGTTTAATTTTTAATTTTTAATTGGGCTATGGGTAATATTGCTGAGATTGTTCGTCGACAGAGGGAGTATTTTAAGAGTAGAGAAACCATGTTTGGGAATAGTAGTAGGTGGAGGGTGGTGAAGGAGAGGAAGAGAATGTTGGGGAGGTTGTATGATGCGATAGTTAGGAACGAGCAAGCATTGTTGGAGGCGTTACAGTTTGACTTGGGTAAGTCGGCTACGGAGGCGTATATGTGTGAGATAGGATTGACACTGTCGGAGATATCGTATATCCGTCGGCACTTGTGGCAATGGAGTAGAGACAGACTTCATCTAACGCCCTTGTCGAACTTTCCTGCATTGAGTAAGACGGTGCAAGAACCATACGGTGTGGTGCTTATCATGTCGCCGTGGAACTACCCTGTGCTGCTCTCTTTGGAGCCTTTGGTAGGGGCTATTGCAGCAGGTAACTGCGTGGTGCTTAAGCCTTCTGCCTATTCACCGAATACGAGTGAGGTACTGGAACGTATTATAGGAGAGGCGTTTGAGGAGGAGGAAGTGGCGGTAGTGCGTGGGGGTAGAGCCGAGAATCAGGATCTGTTGGAGCAGCGTTTCGATTATATCTTCTTTACTGGAAGTGTGGCTGTGGGTAAGTATGTGATGGAGAAGACGTCTCGTTATCTTACTCCTGTGACCTTGGAGTTGGGCGGTAAGTCGCCTTGTGTGATAGACCATACGGCAGACTTGCGTGTGGCGGCTCGTAGGTTGGCATTTGGTAAGTGGGTCAACTGCGGTCAGACCTGTATTGCACCCGACTACGTGCTGATAGAGCGGTCGGTACATGATGCGTTTATGCCTCTGTTGAAGGAGGAGATACAAAGGATGTTCTATGTGAATGGAGCGCTGTCGGGTGACTATGGTAAGATTATCAATGAGAAACACTTTGAGCGGTTGCGGTCGTTGATTATACCCGAGAAGGTGGTGTGCGGTGGTGGGCTATTGCCTGAGTCACTGCAGATAGAACCGACGGTGATGGATGGGGTAGAGGCAACGGATGCTGTGATGCAGGAGGAGATATTTGGTCCGATACTGCCTATCTTGGTGGAGGACGATATGGAGGAGGCGAAAGCGTTTATCTTAGAACGAGAGAAGCCACTGGCTCTGTATCTGTTTTCGGAAGATAGGTCGGTAAGACAGTTGTTCGTTCATGGTGTGTCGTTTGGTGGCGGGTGCATCAATGATACGATAATGCATATTGCGACGCCGTATATGCCGTTTGGTGGTGTAGGGAATAGCGGTATGGGTAGTTACCATGGTAAGCGGACTTTTGCGACGTTTAGTCATACGAAGTCGGTGGTGGTGAAGCCTAATGGGTGGGATATGCCGTTGCGGTATGCGCCTTATGGGAAGGGGAAGCTGGATGTGGTGAGGAGAGTGCTGCGGTGAGTTTATTAGTTGGTTAGTGTTGGGGTTTGATGAAAGAACATCCCCGACTTTCTCGAGAGGGAGAAAGCCGGGGATGATTGTTTTCTAACTATCTAGATTTCTTGAAGTTCTAGAAGTTCTAGAAGGACTAGAAGTTCTAGCTTTTCCTAGCTTTTAACGGAGGGTTTTCTTGCCGTTGATGATGTAGATGCCGTGAGGGAGGTTGGTGGTATCGGTACCAAGGTAGACACCGAGGACGTTGTAGACGCCAGTTTTGAAGTTGTTTTCGTTGTTGGCGTTGTTTTCGTTGTTACCGTTGATTTCGTCATCGTAGATGTTATCTACGGCGGTAGGGGCGAAGTAGGTGAAGTAGTCGCCTATGCCTGCTTGGTTCTTGTAGTTCTCGTAAGTACCTTCGGGAATGACGATAGCAACATCTTTTGGTGTCGGGAACTCGTTTTTCGGACCTATCATCCAAGGTATCTGGGTCATGGTGCTCGTCTCTCGGATTTGGCATTTAGGTGCTGTGGTACTACGGAACTCGAGGGTGTCGAGTTCGTTCAGTATGACGGAGATGACATCCAGACTGTCGAGGGTTGACGGGAGGATGAGTTTCTTGACGGGTAACTGTCCGCCTTTGACACCGCTATAGATACCTGAGGCGCAGATGTGTTTCAGTCCTTCCGGTAGTTCGAGCGTGCCGCTGAGTGCACTCATGGACATCATGGCTTGTGACTGGATTTCAGCGACTTTGTTCTCGGGGTCGAAAGTTAGGGACGTGATAGTCGTGTTACCGTTGAAGGCTCTCTTGCCGAGTGCTACGACGGGCATGGCTTTGGCGGCGATGACGGTCTTGCCTGTTGTGGCGTCAATCGAACAGATGGTCTTGGTTATGGTGTCGGGTATAGCCACGGCGGTGAGGTTAGCATATTTGTTACCGGTGATGTCGGCTGCTACGATAGCGGAGTCGTTGGTGATAGAGTAATAGAGGCTGCTGCTGCGGAGGGTGTCGGTTGCTCCGGCATCGAGACAGTTGAAGTAGGTCCAACCTTGCTCTGCACGGTAGTATGACTCACTACCTTCCGGTACGATGACTTTTGCGGTGAAGGGGATGTAGTCGCCACTGTTGTTGGATGTGAAAGGTAGACAAGGGTTGAGTGCTTTACCTGATGTCAGTGCGCAATGCGGTGGCATGACAGCGTTGCAGACAATGGTGTCGATAGATGCTGCTTGCAGGGACATGACGCATAGGGAGTCTAAGGTAGACGGCAGTGTTACCTTGTGCAGTTTTGATGTGCCATTGCTCTTGAGCATTTGTATGGCAGTCATTGGGATGACCTTAACGCCTTCAGGGATAGCGAGTTCTGTGATGTTGTTTGCTCCTTGGAAGGCTTGCATGTTGATAGTAGTTACCTTGCTGCCTTCTGCAAATTGGATGGACTTGCAAGTAGCAAGACGGAAGGCGGCTTTTCCGATAGTGGTTACATCGTAGGTCTTGCCATCGTTGTTGACGGAGACAGGGATGATGATGGTGTCTTTGCTGTAGACGAACTTGCTGTTCTGACGAATGACGGTGGCGGTGAGGTCGTCCTCGTTGAGTTGATAGTAGACATCATTGACTTGGATGGTGTCGAGTGTTGCAGCGGACAGGCTCATGGAGAGCAGTGCTGCGGCTAAAAGATAGAATTTTTTCATATATGTTTTGTTTTTAATTATGTCCGGTTGTGGGGTTCGTTTTACGGTTCATTTTTACGGGCGCAAAGGTAGGGGGATTGCGGGACATGGAGAATACCTAAAAGTGGGGATGTTGGACTTTGGGTTGAGGAGTTGAGGAGTTGAGGAGTTTAGGAGAAGTTTAATTGGTTTATTTTGGTTTAGGAGTTTAGGTGTTTAGGAGTTTAGGAGAAGTTTAATTGGTTTATTTTGGTTGAGGAGTTTAGGAGTTTAGGAGAAGTTGGATTGGCTTGGTGGGTTTGAATGGGGTTGGAGGTGTGTTAATATTTCGATTTGGACTGTTAATGGAATTAGTGGTTATTGGTAGCTTTTGGGGAGACGAATGTAAGGAACTGGGGTGGGCGAAAGTGGGTGTTTTGTCTTGGAATTGTCTTGGTCCGGTGTTGTTTTTGTGGCTTTTTGTGGCGGAATCGGTGGCTCGAAAGTAGGGAGAAAGTAGGGAGAAACCAGCATAAGGTAAGCTGTATCTACCGTGTATCTACCGTAAATCTACCGTGTTTGTTTCGTCATATGCCGCAGACAGCCTCGGGGCAGGGTCGGGATTGAGGCGAGATGGATTTGAAGTGGGTTCGGGATTTTTACGGGGAAAAGTCGAGGAGGGTGGGGAGTTTGGTCGATGTCGATTCGTGATATATTCTTTTAAGATTTGAGGGTGTTGGCTTTAAGATTTTGGAAAGGCGTTTGGAGGGGGTTTGGAGGGGGTTTGGAGGGGTCGAGATTGGTGGAAAATTGGTTCGGGATAAAAATAAAGTTGTTGGTATTTGGTAATGTCGAAGTTAGTTCGTATCTTTGTGGGCGTAAGTTTTTACATGCGGAAATGGGCGGAATTGGGTGTTGTTTTGGCGGGGTGGAGGCTTTGTTTTGACTCGTTTTTGGTGGGTTGAAGGCTCGTTTTTAGCGTGTGATAGGTTTGTAAGTTGAACGATATAAATAGGAAAAAGTTATGAAGCAGTTTTGGAAATATGCGCTGGCTACCATGGTGGGATTGTTGCTATTCTCGGTGGTTAGTGCGATGATTACATGGGGTGTGATGGGTATGATGTTGGCATTGGATAGTTCGACGCCCGTGATGCGGCCGAACAGCGTCTATAAGATTGAGTTGGAGGGCGTGCTGAAGGATAGACCGGAGCAGGACGATGTGCGTTCGATGATAGGTAAGTTGAGCGGCAGGGATGACGTGAAGGAGCTCAGTTTGCAGGACTTGCTTCGCAATTTGGCGTACGCAAGGGACAACAGTGATGTCCGTGGAATCGTGCTTTATTGCGGTGCGCTTCAGGCGGACTATGCATCATTGCAGGAGTTGCGTAAGGCATTGCAGAAGTTTAAGGACCGTGGCGGTTTTATCTTGGCGTACGCAGACGACTACACGCAGAGTACTTACTACCTTGCATCGGTCGCTGACGCTGTGTATCTGAACCCGTCGGGAAGCCTTGAGTGGAGCGGATTGTATACGACATTGGCCTATTTCTCTCGGTTATTGGACAAGGTTGGGGTCGAGATGCAAGTGGTGAAGGTGGGCGAGTTCAAGTCTGCCGTTGAGACATATATCCAGACAGGCATGAGCGACGCTGCGCGATTGCAGTTGGAGGAGTTGCAGGGCGACTTGTGGAAGGAGGTTCGTCATGCCGTGAGCGAGAGTCGGAACATCAGTGAGGAGAAGTTGGACGAGTACGCAGAGATGAATATGCTGTTCGCCGACCCCAAGGACTTGGTGGCTTATGGCTTCGTAGATACCCTGCACTACCGTTCGGATATGGGTCGGATTACTCAGTTTTCCGCTTTACCTCAGCAGCTTTATTATCTCTCTAACGACGATATGAGCGTGCTTGCGAGTGCGAAGGAAGAGTATGTAAAGGACAAGATTGCCGTTATCTATGCAGAGGGTGCGATAAGTGACTCGGGCACGGAAGGTATTGTTCGTGAGGACATGATGAAGACGATCCGTAAGGTTGCGGACGATGATAACATCCGTGCAGTGGTGCTTCGTGTCAATTCGCCTGGCGGAAGTGCTTACGCAAGTGAGCAGATATGGTACGAGTTGAGTGAGATGAAGACGGGTAAACCCTTGGTAGTGTCGATGGGTGGCTACGCTGCATCGGGCGGATATTATATATCGTGTCTGGGCGATAGTATCTTTGCGGATGAGAATACCATCACGGGGTCTATCGGCATCTTTGGACTGGTGCCTTGTGTGAAGGAGTTATCGGATAAGGTTGGTGTCGACTTCGATTGCGTACAGACGCACCATCTGAGCAGCAGCAGTACGTCAATGATAGTTGAAGGGTTGTCGCCGGAGGAGAGAGTGCTTATGCAAGGTATGATAAACAGAGGCTACGAGCAGTTTGTAGGTCGTTGTGCTGAAGGCAGGGGGATGACTACTGACGAGATAAAAGCCATTGCGGAGGGTCGTGTATGGAGCGGCAAGAAGGCGATGGAGATAGGGTTGGTTGACGCTATGGGCGGTACGCATCGGGCGATAGAGTCGGCTGCTCGTATGGCGGGGCTGACGAAGTATGAGGTTGTTGCCTACCCGAAGCCTAAGGACAGTTTCACGCAGTTGATGGAGATGCTGTCGGGAACGGACACGGAGGACGTGATGACGATGGGGCTGAAAAAGCTGGAGAAGACGATGAAAGAATCAAAGCTGCAGGCACGTTTGCCGTATGAGATACAGATCCATTAATATATAGAAATACCATGAAATTCTTACGCATCCTTGTTAGTCCTATTTACGGTTTGATAGTCGGTATTCGCAACTTGCTTTACGACGAGCATCTGCTTCATTCGGAGAGCGTGGATGTGCCGACGATATGCGTTGGGAACTTGGCAGTGGGTGGCACAGGGAAGACTCCGCATACGGAGATGATAGTGGAGATGTTGCGTAAGAAGGGTTATAAGGTGGCGATTCTGTCGCGCGGTTATAAGCGTAAGACACGGGGTTTTATCCTTGCCGACGAGCATTCGACGGCGTTGACGATAGGCGACGAGCCGATGCAGATGCACTTGCATTTTCCGGATGTGCCGGTGGCAGTGTCGAAAGACAGGGTGAAGGGTCTGCATAAGTTGATGAAGTTGTTCCCTGACCTACATGTAGTTATCTTGGATGATGCGTATCAGCATAGGCATCTGCGTTGCGGATATTACTTGCTCTTGACGGCAGCGGACAACTTGTATATCAATGACCATCTGCTGCCTTGGGGTAGCCTGCGCGAACACGCAATTGGTAGCCTTCGCGCGAATATGATAGTTGTGAGCAAGTGCCTACGGACGATGCGCCCAATCGATAAACGCGTGATTGATACATCGTTGCATCTGCCTACGTTCCAACACTTGGTGTTCTCGGAGATGCGATACGGCGAACTGCGTCCGATGTATGGACAAGATGTAGACCGTGCTATGCGCAAGCCGCTTGTGGTGACGGGGATAGCCGACCCGACGATGCTATGGGAGTACTTGCAGGGACAGTATAAGGAGGTAGCGACATTCCGACGGGGAGACCATTATCAGTTCACGGATCGGGATGTGGAGCAGATGCTTGCGCTCTATAAAAAGGAGCATTGCGACGGCGTTATCACGACCGAGAAGGATGCTGTGCGCTTGCAGTTGCTTCCGCGTGTGCATGAGGTGTTTGGCGATAGGGTATTCGCTTTGCCGATTCATGCGGTGGTGACCGAAGGAGAAGAATTATTTACTAACCAAATCATAAGTTATGTTACAGAAAATAACCGAAACCGCTAATTACCTACGCGGTTTAATGAAAACACAACCCAAGGTTGGTATCATATTGGGTACGGGACTTGGGAACTTAGCAACACAGATCACTGATAGACAAGAATTTCCTTATCAGACTATTCCTAACTTTCCTATATCAACAGTAGAGGGTCACTCGGGTAAATTGATATTGGGCAAACTCGGTGGCGTGGACGTATTGGCGATGCAAGGTCGCTTCCACTACTACGAGGGATACAGCATGCAGCAGGTAACCTTCCCTGTGCGCGTGATGAAGATGTTAGGCATCGAGACGCTGTTCGTATCGAACGCTGCAGGCGGCATGAACCCTAACTTCGAGATAGGCGAGTTGATGATTATCAATGACCATATCAACTTGTTCCCCGAGCATCCGTTGCGCGGCAAGAACTATAGCGAGTTGGGTCCTCGATTCCCAGATATGCACGAGGTGTATGACAAAGCACTGATCCGTAAGGCTCAGGCGATAGCCAAGGAACACAAGATACGCGTGATGGAGGGTGTGTATGTAGGCACGCAAGGACCGACCTTTGAGACGCCTGCCGAGTATGTCTATTTCCGCACGATAGGTGGCGATGCTGTCGGTATGTCGACCGTGCCGGAGACTATTGTGGCGCACCATGCGGGTATGAGGGTGTTCGGTATGTCTATCATTACCGACTTGGGCGTACCTGGTAAGATTGTAGAAGTCAGTCATGAGGAGGTGCAGGCTATCGGCGACGAGAAACAGCCGCTGATGACACTGATCATGACGGAACTGATTAAGTCACTGTGATTTGACCATTGACCTTGTAATAACTGATCTATTAGAGCCATAGCATGCTATGGCTCTAGTTGTGGGTGTTAGCATGGTGGGGCGTTAAACGATACGAAGATGGATTTGTTTAGACTAATACGGCGATTTATACCTCCTTACAAAGGGAAGGTCTTCCTTAATATACTGTTCAACCTACTAAGCACGGTGCTTAGCCTGTTCAGTTTCGCAGCCATCATACCTGTGCTGCAAATCCTCTTTGGTATCACGGAGAGTAATCTTCAATACATCGCCATCAACCATGCGATGGACCTTGAGCAGGTAGCGGAAGCGTTGAAAAACAATGTGTTCTACTTCCTGCAAGTGCAGATAGAGACTTCCGGCACGGGCTGGGTACTGTTCCTTTTGGGACTGTTCTTGGTGGTGATGACGGCACTGAAGTGCGGTTGCGCCTATCTTGCATCGTTCTATATGATACCTATTCGAACCGGCGTACTGCGCGACTTGCGTCAGCAGTTGTTTGAGAAAGTCATCTCGCTCCCAATAGGTTTCTTTACCGAAGAGCGACGCGGTGATATCATGTCGCGTATGACAAACGATGTGCAGGAGGTGGAGAATAGTATCATGGCGTCGTTGGATATGATATTCAAGGACCCTATCATGATACTGATCTACTTGGTTACGCTCTTCGTGCTGTCGTGGCAACTGACACTTTTCGTGCTGATACTCTTGCCGACGATGGGTTGGGCGATTGGGCAAGTGGGTAAGAACCTCAAGAAAAGGTCGACGAAAGGTCAGGAACAGACAGGCGAGTTGCTCAACCAAATCGACGAGACACTTGGCGGGCTGCGTGTAGTGAAGGCGTTCAACGCAGAGAAGAAGTTGATCGACCGCTTCGAGAAGCTGAATAATGCCACGCGTGCAACGTTTAATAGGATACATCGTAAGTACACCTTAGCCCATCCCGTGAGTGAGGCGTTAGGCACGATGATGATTGCGATACTCTTGTGGTACGGTGGCGGACTGATACTATCCAATCACTCAAGCATCACGGCACCCGAGTTTATCTACTACCTTGTCATCTTCTACAGTATCATCAATCCTGCGAAAGACCTAAGCAAGGCAGCCTATTCCATTCGCAAGGGTATGGCATCGTTGGAACGAATCGATCGAATACTCGACACGGAGTCGTCAATCAAAGAACCCGATCATCCAAAGAGTCTGTCCGAAGGCAATGGTGGAGATGTGTTTATCGAGTATAAGGACGTGTCGTTCTCGTATGAGGATGGTCGCCCTGTGCTCAAACATATCAACCTGCTCATTCATCGAAACCAGACAATAGCGTTGGTGGGTCAGTCGGGCTCGGGTAAGACCACAATGGTCGACCTTCTACCACGGTTCTATGATGTGAACGAGGGACAGGTGCTAGTGAATGGTATTGACGTGCGCGACCTGCGGACGTTCGACCTGCGTAGCATCATGGGTAATGTGAATCAAGAGGCGATATTGTTCAACGACACCTTCTATAATAACATCACTTTTGGGGTCGATAGTGCGACGATGGAGGATGTCGTGCGTGCAGCCAAGATAGCCAATGCGCACGATTTCATTACTGCAACGCCCGACGGCTATCAGACTTGCATCGGCGATCGTGGTTCGCGCCTCTCGGGTGGGCAACGGCAACGAATATCGATAGCGAGGGCTATCTTGAAGAACCCACAGATATTGATATTAGACGAGGCTACCTCGGCATTGGATACGGAGTCGGAAAGGCTGGTGCAAGATGCGCTTGACCATCTTATGCAGAACCGTACAACGATTGTGGTGGCGCACCGATTGTCGACAATCCGCAAGGCGGACCTGATATGCGTCTTGCATGAAGGCGAGATTGTGGAAAGAGGTCGGCATGAGGAACTGTATGCCGCCAATGGGTATTATAGGAAGTTAGTGGATATGCAGAAATAGGCAAATAAGACGATTCCAGATGAAAAGAATATATTATAAGGTATTGTTTGTGCTCGTCGGGTTGACGAGTGCGTTGTCGCTGTGGGCAGACGAGGCGATAGAGGAGACAACGAACACGAAACATGAGATGGAACTGCGTACACGGATTGAGTTCGATAAAACATGGAAAGGCAAGTATACACTCGAAGTTGACGAGGAAGTGCGTTCTATCTTGGGTGGCAGTACGGCTCAGTATGATGCGGGCTATGCGTTTGGTCAATTCGTGCAAGGGACACCCGTGGGTAAAGGTGCGATTGAGCCTTATTTTGAGAAGTCCTATACAACAGTGTCGTTCTCCTATAAACCAATCGACTATGTATCATTGGGTTGCGGATATACTTTGAAGTTATATGGCGACAAGGGTTGGACCGACCCGAACAAGTTCATCCGCCATCGTTTCTTTTTCTTCGTGACGCCTCAAGTGAAACTGGGGCAATGGAAAATCGCACTGCGAGAGCGGTTTGAGGTAGACTATCGTTCCGACTCGGTGGACAGGGAAGAGAAGCAGAATGCGGAGTTATCGTTGCGTTCTCGCCTGCGTGTCGACTATACGATACCGAATAAACCTCTGCGCCTGCATCTGATGATGGAGGTGAGAAATATGCTTAATGTGCCGACAGATTACTTAAATCAATGCGCCACGCGTGCCGGCTTGCCGCAATATAGACAGTATGTAAATTTTATACACCCAGAGTTGGGGTTGCGTTGGCAGATTGCAGAGAACCATTCTCTGCATTTCTACTATCGTTTCTCGTATATTTATTCTCGCGATGTGGATATCGATAGGGAACTATTGTCTGCGCAAGTCGAACATAATGTGACCTATCGGCACACCGTTGGCATTACCTATCAGTTCGGTAATTGAGAACCCTATTGTGAAACAGTTATCGGATGTTATTCTAAATAGTAAAAAAGCGTAAAAGGTTGTTAAACACTGATAATTAGCCTTTAACAACTTCATTTTATAAATAAGCGATAGAATAGATTTCGTTTCCGTAACTGTCTTCAATGTGTTGTAGAATAACACCTTACGGCTGTTGGATGAATTTTGGACGGTTGATACAGAGTAGGTTATACGTAACCTTTTGAAACCAAAAGGGATAGGGTGTTTGTCGGGAAACGTGAGCAAACGGAGGCTTGTGTAATTGAGAAAAAAAGGTGAACTTTGCAACGCAAATCGAAAGAGCGATAGCGGTTCGTTTATCGTCGAGAAAAAGAGATGAGCGAACTTGTTAGAAAAGGCCGAACGCCAACGTATGTTGTTTGTGAGGCAATTTTTTTGCACTCTACTAATCGGCTTTGCGAATAAAGAATTTAGTAAAAAGAATAGTAATGAACAATTGTGTATCACAGTGGGGAGAGTGCCTTCAAATCTTGGAGGACAACTTATCCAAGTCGGCTTTTAAGACTTGGTTCGCTCCGCTCGTGCCTATGCAATATGAGAACGGAGTCTTAGTGCTGCAAGTCAAGAGCCAGTTCATTGCTGAGTATATAGAGGAAAACTACATTGATTTACTTCGCAAGACCATCTTCCGCGTCTTTGGAGCAGGTACTCGCTTAGAGTATCGCGTCTTGATCGATAGCCAATCGGGTGCTGGTTCAACAATCCCGAGCCAAGGTGCAGTGGAGGACGAGAAGCCTGTGAAGCGTGACCAGAAGAGTTATCCGTATGCAGCGCAGCGTCAGATGCCGAGTCTCGACCCGCAGTTGAACCCTAACTATACCTTCAAGACATTCGTCAAAGGCGAGTGCAATAAGTTGGCGTATACCGCTGGGCATACCATTGCGGCCGATCCAGGTAAGAATATCTTCAATCCCTTGTTCATCTTTGGTGGCAGTGGAGTAGGTAAGACCCACCTTGCCAATGCTATCGGTAATCAAGTAAAGCAACTCTACCCTGAGAAGCGCGTACTCTATGTGTCGGCTAACACGTTCCAAGTGCAATACATGGACGCCGTGGTCGGCAATACCATAAACGACTTCATCAACTTCTATCAAACCATTGATGTACTGATAGTTGACGATATACAATACTGGGCAGATAAGAAAGGAACGCAGAACACATTCTTCTTTATCTTCAATCATTTGCATCAGATGGGCAAGCAACTCATCCTTACTTCCGACCGTGCACCGGTCGACTTGAAAGGCTTAGAGGATAGGCTTATCACACGATTCAAATGGGGCGTGACTGCCGAGATGTTGCAACCTGATTATCAACTCCGTAAGGATATCTTGAACAATCGTATCTATCGAGATGGACTTGACATCTCGGCCGATGTGGTTGACTATGTGGCAGAGAACGTGCGCGACAATGTGCGCGACTTGGAAGGCGTGTTGGCTTCGCTATTAGCCTATTCCACATTGACAGACGCTCAAGTCAATATGGAGTTGGCAGAGCAAGTCGTGGGTCGTATCGTGCAAGTAAAAGACCATACGATAGAGTTCGAGAACATCACCTCACAAGTGTGCCAGCATTTCAATGTGTCTGAGAAAATGGTCTATACCAAATCTCGTAAACGTGAGATTGCTCAAGCCCGCCAAGTGGCAATGTACCTCGCTAAGCAACTGACCGATAAGTCTTTGTCGGAGATAGGTGCTGCGATGGGTAACCGCAACCATGCCACAGTGCTGCACTCTATCCATAATGTCTCTGAGCAAATGGAAGTAGACTCTTTCTTGCGCCGGTCCGTAAGACAGTTGGAGAACACTCTGAGGAAGTAGTAGCGTAGCCTGTTCTCTCACTCAATTATTCCATAAGAAATACCGTTCAAAGGTGCAGACTGCATAGAGATTACTATGCAATAAGTTTGTGCCAAGAGTCTACTCTTTTCAAATGTAAAAGCCGACTACTTCAATTCTTAAAAGAAGATGGCAAAATGCGATGACCAACCCATGTAGGAGGGTTATCGGAGGGATAACGAAGAGATAACGGAGGGATAGGCTACCCAACCGTGCCCTTGTGATACCCTTGAGAACCCCAAAACGACCCTTTTTATACCCATAACCGTTAATAATCGAAAGTAATATATTAATGCCCAAATTTTCCAAAGCAACCATTAGGCTCGTCGTTTCGTTCGTTTTTCGCACTCGCAGGATAAGAAAATCGATGTGAAAACAAGGTATTGATGTGGCTGCTCCGTTTTTTTTTCGCTACCTTGTTTGCGTATTTGAGAAAGATTGCATACCTTTGTCACATATCTATGATATATCACTGAGTATATGGAAAATTACATAGTATCAGCCCGTAAGTATCGTCCAACGACCTTCGAATCGGTGGTTGGACAAAGCAGTTTGACGCAGACCCTTAGGAATGCAATAACGACAAACCACCTTGCTCAAGCCTATCTCTTTTGCGGACCGCGTGGTGTGGGTAAGACCACTTGTGCTCGTATCTTTGCGAAGACCATCAACTGCCTCAATCCAACGGCAGACAAGGAAGCTTGCAACGAATGCGAATCGTGTAAAGCGTTCAATGAACAGCGCTCCTTTAACATACACGAACTCGATGCCGCATCGAACAACTCGGTCGACAATATACGCACGCTGATAGAACAAGTGCGTATCCCGCCGCAAGTAGGTAAGTACTCAGTGTTTATCATCGATGAGGTCCACATGCTCTCGAAGGATGCCTTCAACGCATTGCTGAAGACCTTGGAAGAACCGCCATCGTACGCTATTTTTATCTTGGCTACGACTGAGAAAAACAAAGTTATTCCTACTATCCTATCGCGTTGCCAAGTGTACGATTTCTCTCGTATCACAGTGAATGACATTGTCTTACACTTGCAGAACATCGCAGCGAAGGAAGGCGTAACGGCTTCGCCAGAAGCACTTAATGTGGTGGCACAGAAAGCCGATGGAGGTATGCGCGATGCGCTATCCATATTCGACCAACTGGTAAGCTACTGCGGATCGGAGATTACCTACGAGCGTGCCATTGAGATACTGAATGTGTTGGACGCTGAGTACTACTTCAAAGTGGTGAGAAGTGCTTTGCAGTGCAATGTGAGTGAGGTGCTGTTGCTCTTTAACGAGATACTGGTTAAGGGATTTGATGCACAGAACTTCATTGTCGGATTGGGTTCGCACCTGCGTAATGTGTTGGTAAGCAAGGATGCGGCGACAACTAAGTTGCTTGAGGTAAGCGACACAGTGCGTCAAGGATATGAGGAACAAGCTCGTTCCTGTAGCGTCAATTTCTTATTCAAAGCCTTGGATATCATCAACGATTGCGATGTCGCATATCGGACCTCGAAGAATAAACGCTTGACCGTTGAGCTGGCGTTGATAAAGATATGCCGCTTGATGATGCCGCAAGAGACGGTAGCACCCGTTGCACCTGGTCAACCAAAGGCTGCTCCAACCCAGACGCCAACCTCTGCGCCTCAGGCACCAACCCCTGCGCCAACGGCAGCGAAACCTGTGGCTCAAACGCCGTCATCTCAACCGACTTCTCAGGCAACTCAATCCGTGATCCAGTCGGTAGAGAAAGCGAGTAATACGACAGTGACTACCCAACCTGCGGCAACGCCTTCTTTTGCACCTAAGTCGCCGTCGCATATCTCTATCCGTGCTACCATCCAATCGACCCAATCGGACACAGTTGCTCCGTCTTCGGGACAAGCAAAGACCTTGCGAGAGAAACCTTTTAGTGCAGCAGACTTCGAAAAAGCATGGCTGGAACTGCCTGTGTTGTTTAATGAAGAGGACCGCGTAAAGGCTATGTTGATAAATGCACAGTGTGAACTACGAGGAAATACCGTTGAGGTAGTACTTGCAAATACATCGCAGGGCGAGTTGTTCTCGACATGGAAACAAAAGATTACTGCCAACTTGGCAGATGCGTTGCAGAATGATAAGATCTCGCTGGGCATGCGCATCGATGAACATGTGTCCACCGCAACCATGACAACGGTAGAGCGTTATCAACACATGGTGGAACGTAATCATGAACTTGAGACGCTGAAAAACACATTGGAGATGCAGTTAGAGTAAAGCCTTAGGCGACGGTTGTGATCTCGTCGGATGAGAATGATTATGTTGACTGATTTCCTACCAACTACCAAGAAAGAAGTGGAACTACGAGGATGGGATTATTTAGATGTAATCTTGTTCTCAGGTGACGCCTACATAGACCATCCCTCTTTTGGCGCAGCGGTTATCGGAAGGACACTCGAAGCCATGGGACTACGAGTCGCTATCGTTCCGCAACCCGATTGGCATGGCGACTATCGCGACTTCACAAAGTTAGGCATACCGCGTCTATTCTTTGCTATCACGGCAGGCAGCATGGATTCCATGGTGAACCATTATACGGCGAATCGGCGCCGACGCTCCGACGATGCCTACACGCCCGATGGGAGAGCCGGTATGCGCCCCGACTATTGTACTATCACCTACGCTAACATACTGAAACGCCTCTTTCCTGATACCCCCATCGTAATTGGCGGCATCGAAGCCTCAATGCGTAGACTTACGCATTACGATTATTGGGCAGACTCGTTGAAACCGAGTATCTTGGTCGATTCTCAGGCGGACCTACTTATCTATGGCATGGGTGAGAAGCCTATACGTGCCATCGTGGAGGCTATGCAAAAGGAACATCGTGTGCCAACGAACATTCCGCAAACAGGTTATGTATCCAAGTCCTATCCGCAAGAGTCGGTGTTGCTTCATTCGCACGAACAATGCCTACGCGATAAGCGTTGCCAAGCGGAGAACTTCCGACAGATTGAGGAATACTCCAATAGCACGGTGGCGCACTGTTTGGTTCAACAAGTGAAGGACCAATATGTGGTTATCAATCCCCCGTTCCCCACAATGACAACCGAGGAGTTAGATGCTTCGTTCGACCTGCCTTACACCCGTCTACCACACCCGAAGTATAAGGACAAGACTATCCCTGCCTTCGAGATGATACGCTTTTCCGTGAACCTTCATCGGGGCTGCTTTGGAGGGTGCGCTTTTTGTACCATCTCTGCCCATCAAGGCAAACATGTGGTATCGCGCAGCAAACAGTCGATAATGAACGAGGTTCGCAAAGTGTGCCAAATGCCTGACTTCAAAGGATATATAAGCGACCTTGGCGGGCCTTCGGCAAATATGTATGGCATGCATGGCAAAGACTTGTCGCTATGCGAGAAGTGCCGTCGCCCATCCTGCCTGCAACCCAATCGCTGCAAGAACCTAAACGCCGATTTTGCCCCGTTGTTGGATATCTATCGCTCGGTCGATGCCTTGCCGAATATCAAAAAGAGCTTTGTCGGTAGCGGTATCCGCTTCGACCTATTGACCGACGAATATGCACAAGAGTTGATATGCAAGCATGTGTCAGGACGCTTGAAGGTGGCCCCAGAGCATACATCAGCGCATGTGTTGCAACTAATGCGCAAACCGCCATTCGAGTGCTTCCAACAGTTTAACGCCTTCTTTGAGAAAGTGAATCGGGAGCACAACTTACACCAACAACTCATACCCTATTTCATATCCTCCCACCCAGGGTGTACTCTCGAAGACATGGCGATGCTGGCAGTGGAGACAAAGAAGATGCATTTTCAATTGGAACAAGTGCAAGACTTTACCCCAACGCCGATGACGCTTGCCACCGAGATGTATTATACAGGTCTCAATCCCTACACGATGGAGCCTATTTATGTTGCGCGAACAAAAGAGGATAAACTACAACAGCGGCAGTTCTTCTTCTGGTATAAACCTGAATACCAAAGCGAAATACGCAAGGCGCTGCTTCGTATCCACCGACCCGATTTGGTACAACTTTTGTTGCAGAGACTTGTACCATCCTCGAATCCTTCTACTCTGAAACCAAACAAAGGGCAACGGAGACATTAAAGCACTAACAATCGAAACGCGATGAAGAAAAAATACCACTTAAATCCTGACACGCTGACTATTGAACGCATCGACCATACATTGGGCTATGTGGTTCGAAAAGGATTGACATATATCGTGTTGGGAATACTTTTCGGTGTGGCATTTTTCTTCTTGTTCTTCTCTTTCTTCCCCTCACCTCGTGAGAAACAAGTCGTTCGGGAACGCGATGCGCTAAAGACACAATACACAACGCTCTCGAAGCAGATCGACCAGATGCAGCTTGTCTTGTCGGACCTTCAGCAACGCGATGATAACCTCTATCGAGTGCTATTCCAAGCCGAACCTATACCAATGTCTGCCCGCTGGGGAGCAACGCAATCCATCGAGTATTACGACTCCATCATGCAAATGACCAACTCCGAACTGGTTACCGAGATCACACGCAAGGCTGACCTAATAGAGAATGAACTATATGTGCAAGCCAAGTCCTATGAGGATATTATCCAACTCGCAAAGACACGCGAGATTCGTTTAGAGAACTTGCCGGCTATTCAGCCAGTACTCAATAAGGACTTGACACGCGTGGCAAGTGGTTATGGCTACCGTATGGACCCAGTCTATCACACACCTCGCTTCCATGCTGGTATGGACTTCACAGCCCCAGTGGGCACTGATGTATATGCCACCGGAAACGGACAGATCTCTTTCGTTGGCTGGAAGCAAGGCTATGGGAATACCGTTATAGTCTCCCATGGATTTGGTTATACCACTCTCTATGCCCATCTCTCTAAGCCATTGGTACGTGAAGGACAGAAGGTAAAACGCGGAGATGTCATCGCCCTTGTAGGTAACTCAGGCAAGTCGACAGGACCTCACTTGCATTATGAAGTGCGCTTGCGAGACCAGCCGGTAGACCCTCGTAACTTCTATTTCCAAGACCTTTCGCCTGAAGACTACGACCGTATGGTCCAACTGTCGAACAACTTTGGCTATCTACTTGACTAATTGTAGTCTCTACTATGTGACAGTTGTGTGATTGCGCACAATTGTCACACTTTCTTCATACCTTTTGGCACATTATCATCATCCAAATATTAAAGTGCTAAAAGTTTAGCAAAATTGACCAATTTAGCCATGCCAATGGCAAACGTTTTGTATAAGTGTGCTCGGATTGACCGACTGACAAAGTTGTAAGTACAGCAATCTATATCATCAATAAGGAATTAAAATAATAACAATAATGAAGAAGCAATTAGTACTATTGAGCGTTGTATGCCTTCTATTGGCATCGTGCTCAGATTCGGCAGAGATTCGCGATGCCAAAGGCGGTTATCGGTTTAAGACAACCGGAAAGGTAACATTGAAAGTGCCAAGCGAGAGTAACCATAAAGTGAAGGAATCGTCTACGGTGAACTTGGCAAACGAAACCGGCTCCTTTGAGTTAGTGAGCCTAAAAGATGGCGACAAGGTATTGCTTACCTTCGACCAATTGAACGGCGATGTATATCATACCGAAGGCGTGTTATCTGAGGATGAACTGACCTTCGACCCGTTTACTCGCACACTCAATCTGCCGATCGTAACGGAGTATTCCGATACCATTCATGTGCACACAGTGTTAGGCACGGTGCGTGACTCCATCATCACATTTACCAAGACACGCAACGAAGTGTTCGATATCACCGTATCGGGAACAGGTACAACCTACGAGAATAATATCATCTTCAACCTCACTTACAAAGGTGAATCACAAGAGGATGATGAGCGTACGATCGAAGGCACAGATATCCAGATGCTTTGCAAGAAAAACTAAGTATGAAACGAAGTATAATCTATATCGGTTTACTGATGTCAGTACTCCCGTTGCAAGCGGAGGTAGTGCAGATGCTGACATTGGAAGACTGTCGTGGTTATGCATTGAAGGCATCGTCGGAGCAGGCGAACAACGAGTTGCGAGAAGCAGCTACGCTCAATCGTCAAGCAGCTTTGGCTGCCATGTTCCCGAAGGTAACTGCCAATGCGGCATATACATGGAACTCGCAACATGCAGTCTTGCTGCCTAACCAGATGGACTTTACCTTCGGTACGGCTACCGTTGGTCAAGACGGTTCGGCTTCTTTCCAATGGAGCGAGGAGTCCGCAATGAACCAACTCTCTCAGCAAACGCAATCGCTACCCGAGGTGAGTGCCCAAGTAATGGCTTTGCAAAACGAGTCGGGACAGATGTTAGCCGATGCCTATCAGCAGATATACAAGGCGTTAGACCTCGACCTAACGCACCTCTTTGTAGGTCAAGTGGGTATCAGTCAGCCTATCTATGTAGGCGGGCGCCTGCGTGAGTTATATCGTATAGCAAAAGCAGCGGAGCAGTCAGTGAACATCGAGGCAGACAGTAAGCGTGACGATATTATCGTATCGGTTGATGAAGCCTATTGGCGTGTTATCTCGGTGCAAAAGAAACAAGAACTCGCAACCAAGTATTACAATCTGCTACTGACCTTAGAGCAAGATGTCACTACCTTAGTACAAGAAGGCATGGCAACGCAGTCCGATCTACTGAAGGTAAAGCAGAAACGCGGTGAGGCCGAGTTAAAGAAGCTGCAAGCTGACAATGGACTGGTGCTGAGCAAGATGGCACTATGTCAGATATGTGGTTTTCCTCTTAACCAGGACATACTACTCGATGACTCACATGTAGGCGAGATAGTGTTGCACGATTCTATTAGCGATTACACATCAGTAGTAGAGTCTCGCTCCGAGATTCAACTACTCGAACAAGCACAGAAGATTGCCGAGAGTAATGCTAAGATAATGGCAGCAGGTCTGCAACCGAATATCATGGCGTCGGCTAATTATATCTACACAAACCCGAATGCAGACAATGGCTTTAGCAATGATTGGCACGGACACGGCTTTTTCTCTGCCGGTGTCGTAGTGAACATTCCTATTGCCCATGCCGATGATATACTCCGTCTGAAAGCAGCCAAACACGAGGCAAAGGCAGTAGCGTTGAAGACCCAAGACGCACGAGAGATGTTGACGCTCCAAATCACTCAGGCTAACCAGAAAGTGTTGGAAGCAAACCAAAAGGTTGCCATGACAGAGTTGGGTGTGCGTAACGCCGAAGAGGTATTGCGTTTTGCCCAAGAGGCTTTCGGTGCAGGTATGGCAACGGCGTCCGACCTAATGCAGGCACAGACAGCATGGCTCTCGGCTGCATCCGATAAGATAGATGCAGATGTAGAGGCACAGGTATGCGAGACATACTTTAAGAAATATACAGGTACACTAAGATATTGATATAGATATTGTATTGTTATGAAGAAAGAAAAGAAAGGCAGTCTGTTATTAGGCCTGGCTGCCATGTTGATAGTAGTGGTAATAGTTGCATTGGTAGGCGTCTTCGCACTGCAACCCGAGGAGATACTCATCACGGGTGAAGCTGAAGCCACAGAGTATCGTGTGTCGGGAAAAGTGCCAGGCAGGATTGAACTCTACCTGTTCGAAGAAGGAGACAAAGTAAAGAAAGGCGATACCCTTGTCGTCATCAACTCACCCGAAGTAGAAGCAAAGATGGCTCAGGCACAAGCAGCTCGTGCTGCGGCTGAGGCTATTAATCAGAAAGCACAGAATGGTGCACAGCAACAGCAGATAACAGGTGCCTACGAGTTATGGCAAAAAGCCCGTGCAGGCGAAGAGATCTATCGCAAAAGCTACCAACGTGTGAAGAGCCTGTATGAGAAAGGCGTCGTGAGCGAACAGAAGAAAGATGAGGTAGAGGCTCAGTATAAAGCCGCTGTCGCAACAACTCGCGCCGCAAAGAGTCAGTACGACATGGCAATGGCAGGCGCACGAGACGAGGATAAGGCAGCTGCTGCAGCCCAAGTGGCTCGTGTCGATGGTATCATCCAAGAGGTGGAAGCTGCCGCTGCCGAACGCTATCTGCTCTCACCTATCGACGGTGAGGTATCCGAACGCTTCCCTAAGACCGGCGAACTCGTAGGGCAGGGTAGTCCTGTAATGGCTATTGTCGATCTCGACGATATGTGGTTCACTTTCGCCGTGCGAGAGGATATGCTCCAAGGTATAACCCCAGGCACACACCTCAATGTGCGTATCCCTGCTCTTGGCGAGAACACCTACGATGTAGTGGTCACCTATATCAAAGCCATGGGTTCGTATGCCACTTGGCGTAGTACACAGGCTAATGGGCAATACGATGTCCGCACCTTTGATGTAAAGGCAAAACCTACAACCCATATTCCTAACCTCCGTCCAGGCATGACGGCCATTGTAGTAAGATAAGGAATATCCTAATAGTTTCGAGATTGTATATGCGTCCTTTTTTCTCTTTGGTGTGGCGAGTGATGCGTCGAGAGCTTAGTCGTATGTTCGTACGACCGCTATATATCTTTGCGTCTGTTGGCGTGATGATACTCTCTACCTTCTTCTTCCTGACTATCATGTTAGGCGGAAGTCCAGAGAAGATGCCAGTAGCGGTAGTCGATAAGGATATGACTACTATCTCGCGTCGTCTGTGCCATGAGATGGAAGCAACCTCATCGGTGGATATTATACTTGTCACTGCTGATTTCGCAGAAGCCCGACGCTCTATGCAACGAGGAGAAGTGTTTGGCATATTGGTCATTCCAGATAACTTCTACTCCGACCTTGTGGCTTTCAAACGACCGCAGATGGAGTTCTATACCAACAATGCCTATACAGTCGGCGCAAGCACTGCCTACAAGCAACTCTTAACGATGTGTAACCTAACCTCAGGTGCATTTCAGCGAGAGGTTCTTCGTAAGAAAGGTTTACCCGATGACTTGATAATGAAGCGCATCCAGCCAGTCACGATAGAGGCGCACTTTATCGCTAACCCATGGAGCAATTACGCTGTCTATCTCGTATCGACCATCCTGCCTGGCATATTAGCATTGGTAGTGTTGATGTTGACTATCTTTGCCATAGGCTTTGAACTCAAGTGCCGTACTTGCCACGAATGGTTGCGCGCTGCAGGAGGTAACTACACCATTGCAATGATAGGCAAGTTGATACCCTATACCATACTCTATATCATATTAGGCTTAGGCTGTCAACTTATCTTGTTCAAGTTTATGCATTTCCCTGTAAACGGCTCGCTGACACGGTTACTATTGTCAATGATACTGCTCATCTTTGCAATGGAGTCCATGGCAATATGTATCATTGGCGCACTGCCTACCTTGCGTGATGCCGTGTCGATAGGAGCCCTATACGGTATGTTAGGCTTCTCGCTCTCAGGCTTCACCTATCCCGTGATGAACATGCTACCTGCTATTCAGGCATGGACCTACTTAGTGCCACTGCGCTACTATTATCGAATATATGTAAATGAAGCCTTGATGGCTGCGCCAATGATCAATTCAATCCCATTGTGCTTAGGCCTCTGTTGCTTCTTTATCATGCCGCTGATTGTGTCGCCGAGACTCTACAAAGCCATGTTGTACCAAAACTATCCTCTTAAGTAATTGATGTTATGATATATCGTTTCTTTTATACACAGTGGTTGAAAGTCAAAGAGGCGAGTTTCGTATTCGTTGACGAACTCCGCCGTATCTTTCATGACCCAGGTGTATTGGTTATCTTTATCCTTGCCGGTATCGCCTACCCAATACTGTACAACTGCATCTATTGGAAAGATAATGTGGAGAATGTCCCTGTGGCTGTGGTCGATATGTCGGCATCGCAAGAGAGCCGTGAGTTCTTGCATAAGTGGAACGCCTGTCCCGATATCACTATCGCCTATTCGTGTACCTCAATGCAAGAGGCTGAGACACTGATGCGTGACCAAAAGGTACATGGTATCATCTATTTCCCGTCAGACTATGCTGCGGCTATCAACTCCGGCTTGGAACAAGCGCATATTTCGCTCTATTGCGACATGTCCTCGTTCCTATACATGAAGGCAATCTACCTAAGTTGTAACCAAGTTATGCTGGAGTCCATGCGTAACATACAAATCGATCGTTACGAAGCCATGGGCTACAATGAGGAGTTTGCATGGTCGCTTGTTCAAGATGCACCCTATACCGAAACGGCACTGTTCTGTCCCACTGGCGGATACGCCTCGTTCCTTATACCGGCCGTACTGATGCTCATACTGCACCAGACCTTGTTCTTTGGTATATGTATGTTGGGTGGAACGGCTCGAGAAGAGAATCGCCAACTGTTCCTGTTGCCAGGCGCAAGGCGTTCGGCAAGCGTACTTCGTATCACCTTAGGTCGTTCCATGGCATATTTCCTTATCTATCTTGCCCTTGGCGCTATCGACCTATTGCTTATCCCACGGCTATTCAGTCTGCCGCATATAGGCAACCCAATCGATATAATGAAGTTCTATGTGCCATTCCTCTTGGCAACGATCTACTTCTCAATGTGCGTCTCTGTCTTTGTCCGCAATCGAGAGAGTGGTATGGTGCTCCTTATCTCAACGAGCCTTATCTTCCTCTTTATCGCAGGTGTGTCGTGGCCACAGCAGATGCTACCCCGTGCTTGGCGGATACTGTCGTACTTCTTCCCATATACATGGGGGGCACATGGCTTTATCCACATCAACTCGATGGGCGCCACGTTGGCTCAGACCAGCAAAGAGTATATCTCCTTGTGGATACTCGCTGGCGGATACTTCCTGCTGAACTGTATCCTACTCTTCGTTCTTGGGCGTATACACGACTATCGCCTTGCCAAGGGTACGCTCGAGTTAGAAGAAGTCGATCCCGTCTCGCAAGTCTCGAAAGAGGAAATCCAAAGCGCAGCAGAGTAGGGGAAATGCCCTTTTTAGGAAATCCCTATATCTCGTAGTCAACGGCTGCTCGAGCCGACCGACATTTACCTATGTAAGCAGCCACCTTGAGATGCTCAGGGTGGTTCTGATAGGTATCTACATCCTCCCACTTATTGAAGGTGCACTGTAGACAAATGTCGTAGTCAGTCTTAGTGGCATTAGGTATATTGATGCCCACTTCTTCACTGACGAGAACATCAATCTTACTGCGAAGTCCAAGCAATCCTTCTTTTATTATCTGGGCATTCTCAAGCTTGCTATGCCCTTCCGCTTCGTCTAATAGACGAAAGAATACAACATGGTGAATCATACTATTCAAAGTCTTTTGTTATATGATGAAACATACTATTCGAAGTCTTTTATTCGCCGACAAAGATACTACTATTTTACCAAAAGACAATATACTCATCCCAATTCCCAACTCTCAATCCAAAACTATGCTTGATGAAAAATTAGTCAACCTAACCCAGAACTAAGTCCCAAAGACTGTCAACCTATCTCAGAACTAAGTCCAAAAGACTGTCAACCTATCTCAGAACTTACACACAAAGATAGTCAACCTAATTAATTCAGGAAAAAACTTCCGCATCAACGGTGCATGTTAATTGTTAATTGTTACCTTTAATTAAGAATCGCACTGGTTGAACCAACATACTCGTATGTATCCACCGTGCATGTTAATTGTTAATTGTTACCTGTTAATTAAGAATCGCACTGGTTGAACCAACATACTCATATGTATCCACCGTGCATGTTAATTGTTAATTGTTAACTGTTAATTAAGAACCTACCCCGACTCTGCCCCCTACTTGTCTGCGACATCCGACGAAACAAACACGGTTGATACACGGTAGATACACGGTAGATACAGCTTACCTTACCGAGGGTATATAATACCGTTAAGCGGCTTCCAGACTGCCTCTACGTCACTTTTGCCCCTTCTTAATCAAATCCTTGCCCTATACAGCCCCAAAAGAGCCCCATATTCGCTCATATTTTGTTCGAATCTTTGGTAATATTTGTTCCAATGAGTTGTTGATTCTTGTTGTTAGGATGTCGATGGTAGTTCTACGATGAACGCTTGCTTAAATATTACAATATGCTTATCAATAGTCAGCTAATACCCGTAAATACACAAATTTTCAAGAAAAAGTCCTTAATGCTTGCCTACAATAATTAAAATGTTTAACTTTGCAATGCGAAACCCACATCGGGCGTGTAGGCAGATGACACCTTTGTATCGATCTCCTTTCGGAGTAAGATTGAAGAGCATTTGCAAACACAAAAGGGTGGGCGTAGCAGACATAATGAAAGGCGTTGATTGACGCTCTGTTCTGACGAATCGAAATTCTCGCAAAATTTCTACTTGTATGCAGAACACAGCAACGACGACGCCCGCGGGATATGTTTATTCCGTACTAATGTATCTAAGGAGCATCAGTATCAGTAACTGTATGTATCAGTAACTGTATGTATCTGTAGAGGTATAGTATCTGTAACAGTATAGAATCTGTAGCAGTAATGTAACAGTATAGAATCTGTAGCAGTATAGTATATGTAACAGTATAGTATAGTAACTGACTCTAAGGATTAGGTTTAGTACGCCGATGATAACATATCGGCGTGGGTTTCGCGTTGTTTGTTCCCATACAAAGGCAATGCGAGAAACCTGATTCGTGGAGCAAACAACACCCGAACTCCACGCCTTTTTTATGTGTATATGTGAGAACTTGAACGATAAAATTGGAAAGAAAAGAACCATGGCGTATAAATGTAATGTTAACGATTTGTCAAACCACTTTATGAACGATTTGAAAAATCGCTTAAACAATAACTAACTAATTAATTATTAAATCTTATGGCAAAAAATGACAAACAATGGAGTTCTGCCACTCCAGGTCTGCTAATTATTCTGCTAGAACAATCTGGCTCAATGTTGAGTAACTATGAAGGAACAACCCGTACTCAGTTCGCTTCCCTTGTAGTAAACAAGGTTATTGGCAACATCATTCAAAAACACTTCGATGGAGTAAGTCCAAAGAATCGTTGCTTTATCTCAGTTATCGGCTATAACCATAATGTAAAAGAAGTATGCTCTGGTTGGTTAAAAGAATTAGACGAACATCCTCTTCGCATTGAGACACTGAAGAAAAAAATTCCTAACGGAGCAGGTGGCATTGTAGAAGTAGAAATTAAACAACCTATCTGGGTAGAGCCTATAAAAGAAGATGGTGCTACTAATATGCTCGGTGCATTCCAATTGGCAAAAGAACTTGTAACCAAATGGATGGATGATAATGCAGATGGTCCAGCACCTGTCATAATCAATATCTCTGATGGTGTACCTTATTATGACGGGAAAGACCCTCGTAAATGTATGGAAGAGACGGTTTTATTGGCAAAGGAAATCATGAATATGTCAAATAATGATGGGAATGTACTGATTTTCAATGCGCAAATTGACGATTCTAATGGACGTGTGGTATTCCCAGCGGACCGAAACAAGGTTCGTCAAGAAGAAGCACAATTCTTATTTGACATTACAAGTGAAGTTCCAGAATCCTATAAGGCTGCTGCTTCGAAAAACGAACTTCCACTTGAAAATGGTTCACATGGTTGCATATTCGGGGCAGATGGCGTACAACTGATTCAATTAATAGACTTTGGCTCTTCTAAGGGACAAGGCGATAAAGGACTTGATTAGTCATGAAGATTCGTGCTTTCATAACCCACAAAAAAGCCGAACATTTCCAAGATTGCCAAGACCGATTTTGTGTCAATGCCGACACAAAATCGGCAGCAGTCTCGGATGGTATGTCACAATCTATATTCCAAAATATATGGGCTGAGATAATCGTTCAGGCATATACACAAGACGAAGTAAATAAATGGTATCCATCCAAAGAGACCGATCAAGAAACGGTTAAGACAAAACTCTCAGAAAAATGGGAAGAACAAGTTCGTAATCGTGTACTTGAGATGCAACGGGAGGGACGGAATACGATACGAACAGAAAATAGTTTGGCGGTAGGTATGTCAGCTGGAGCGACTCTTGCTGGTGTTCGGTTTGATGGGAATAGATGGGTTGGAGAGGTCATGGGCGACTCGTGTATTGTCGAAATCAACGGATCAAACATCAAGCAAATATGCACCTCGCAAGATGTAGATGCATTTGATAATCACCCAGATTATTTCGATAGCAACCCCAAAAGACAGGGAAAAGGAACACCCAAACAGTTCGAAGGGGAATTAGTTTCAAATATGGCTCTGCTTATTGTATCCGATCCGTTTTCTGATTTCTTATTTGAGAAAAAGAAAACAGAAAAAGAGTCACAGTTTATAAAAGAACTCCGATCTGTTGAGTCACATGACGCATTCGAAAATTTAGTAGCGAGATGGCGTACTGACTATGGAATGCACAACGATGATAGTACCCTTCTTATCATAGAACCAGATAATTCTACAGAGTGGACAATCTTATCGGAGGATAATATCAACCAGTTAATAGATAAAGAAACTGAAACAACTGCAACGCAAGCCCTTCCAAATCCATTTCATCCTCAGACGGTCTCATTACCTACTGAAACGGTAAAAGAAGAAAACCACAATCTGCAAATTAATCTATCCGACGCACAAAAACGTTGTGCAGAAGCCGAGGAAGATTATAAGAGATTAGAGGAGGAAAACAAAAAACTTAGAGAAGAGTGCCAAGCTCTACGCAAGGAAAAAGAGCAGTGGCAAAGTCGTCTTGTGGACGAATCATATATCTGTAAATTTTGTTTCCCTACACATGAAAAATTCCACCTTTGGGTAAGCCATAGTAAATACAAAAAGATTGTAAAAGGACTTATTGATTTATTGTGTGATAAATTTGATTTCTATAAAAAATAATTATCACTATGTCTTTACCAAGTATTCCGGATTATAGTACAGCAATTCAAACGCCAGGTCTAATACATCCTACCATTCTTCAAGGTGGTCATCCTATACTAAAGCGAGATAGGATGATCCGGTATTCTGGTGGCTTTTGTGTTGTTTTCCCTTATCAGACACCAACGAACAAGTATGCGGTGCGTTGTTGGCATGCCGAGGTCGCAGACGCTAAAAAGCGTACGCAAAAAATAGCACAAGCTCTTACCGATAGTCGTCTTCCATATTTTGTACGTTTTGAATACTACGAAAAGGGTATTATGACTTCACAAGGAATGCAACCGGTTGTTGTTATGGATTGGGTAGACGCCTCTCCTCTAAAGAAGTTTATTGGAGAACATCTGCACGAGAGTGCTACACTCAATATGGTGGCTGATAATTTTAAGACTATGGTCGGCGAATTGCACAAACATCAATTGGCTCATGGGGATTTGCAGCATGGCAACATCATGGTGCACCAAGATAATTCACTTGTTTTGGTAGACTATGATTCTATGTATACTCCTTCTCTAGATGGTATGCTCGATGAGATAAAAGGTCTTGCAGGTTATCAACATGAATCAAGATGGAATAACAAGTATGTCACGCCCAAAGCGGATTATTTTTCCGAGTTGGTGATATATCTCAGCCTAAAAGCACTTGCCAAGCATCCACAACTATGGGACGAGTTACAGATGGAAGATAGTGAGACACTTCTGTTTAGTAAAGAAGATATCGCTTCTAAAGGCACCACTTCCATATTTACTACATTGAAAAAGGATAGTGAGCTAACCCCAATGGTTGACAAATTATGTGAGTTCATGTGCAGAACCTCCATTGATGAGTTAGAACCATTAGAGGATGCCATACGCACTCAACAAGATGTTGTTAATGGAATTGCTGGTAAGTGGAAAGGTGGAAATGGATATACCCCTAAACCAATGCCTAAAGGAATAGTTGATGACCCTGAAAAGATAAAACAAAAATGGGGCGTCGGTCGCACTAATGTTGCAGAAGAGGCTAAGCGAGCCCAAGAGCAAATGACAACGAATATATCAAGAAAGTTTAAATTACCCGAATAATGCCTATCTTATCAAGTATAAGAACTTCTGTTGAGAACCAACAAACATTAATTCTTGATCCACACGCCAAAAAAGGAGTGTTTTGTAGAGATGCAAGAGGTCGCCTTATCGCTTATACAGGGGGATTTACCATAGTATTCCCTTATGAAACGAATTCCGAAAAGTGGGCATTCCGATGTTGGCATGTAGAATTGGGCAATGTACGCAGACGGTTTGAGATTATTGCACGGGCCATTCAACAAGCTAATGTCAAATATCTATGTGACTTCGCCTATGTGGATGAAGGCATTAGTGTAGATGAAAAAATATACCCAACGACTAGAATGCGGTGGGTAGAAGGGGAAAATATAAAAGACTACCTATGTCACAACAAGACTAAGAAAGCGACACTCAACAAACTCGCGAAGAATTTCTTGACTATGGTGCAGGATATGCATAAGCTTCATTTTGCTCATGGCGACTTGCAACATGGTAACATCATTGTTAGTCCCATGGGGGAATTATACCTTGTTGATTACGATTCATTCTATTGCGACGAATTGAAAGGAGAATCTGATATCATAACTGGATTGAAAGACTATCAACATCCACTAAGGAAAGGCAATCAAGTGATATCTGAGAAAATAGACTATTTCTCAGAGTTAATCATTTATCTAAGCATTCTTGGTATTGCAGAAAAGCCTCAATTGGTTGACAAATATCAAGTAGAGGCTGCTGATCACATGCTTTTTGAGGCTGATGACTTTTCTCATTTACATAGCAGTAGGATTTATCAAGAACTGCATGGTCTGTCTTTTGAAATAGATATGCTGTTGATCGTTTTAGAGCAGTATTTGTCCACCTCATCATTAGATGCTCTTCGTCCATTTGATGTTGTATTAAATGAATTGGTTAAAGAGCCAGAGATACATTCTTTTCAATCATCGTGTGGAAATAAATGTATAATGGGAGATAAGGCCATCTTCTCTTGGTCTGTAGAGAACTATACTTCGATAACTCTAAATGGTGTAGATGTAACTCGGAAAACTTCACACGAAATTTCTATCAATTCCTCAGGACAATATCTTCTTGAGGTAAGAAATGGAAGTAAAAAAATCTCCCAATCATTATATATTGAAGCATACGATGCTGCTTATATTTCATTCCATTCAGACAAGAATAAATTACATAAAGGTAAAAACGAAACTGTAGTATTGTCTTGGGATATACAAAATGCACAAAAAATAACATTGTTCCAAGATGGTCAAACTATTCAAGATAATTGCTCAAGTAGAGATACACTCAGTCTTTGCCCAAATGAAGATACCACTTTTGTTTTACAAGTGGTAAATTTAGATGGCATTACAATTACCAAAAAGTCAGTATCTATCTCCGTCTTCCCCGAATCTACATTTTCCTTCTCTACAGATAAAGAATATGTCTTCCAATCAATTCCATTTACATTAACATGGAAATCAACAAATGCGAAAAAAGTAGAACTCAATGGCCGTAAAGTTACCGCAGATGGTTCTTTTTGCATGAAAGATGGCGTTGAAAAAGAGACTCCCTTTACTTTGCGTGTAACGGACGAGTTTGGAGTTAAGGAACAAACCATTATTGTGAAAATGCTCCCTATTCCTCGGATAGAATCCATCGTCGTTCCTGCTCCGGATATAAACAAGTCTATCAATCTACAGATTTCTATTGATGTTCCAGATATATCAATACAACTCCCCACTTATGTTCAAAAGGAAATGGAAATACTACCTTCTGAAATGTATAATACCCCAATTGATACCTCTGCCGTTCCATCTCTACCTAAAGTAGAACTAACAGAATTGCATACTGATAATCCTTGGAACAAGAAACTGCACATGCTTACAAAGAAACTATATAACAGACTGCATAATGAAATCAAATAATACTACCGACAATCAAGAAAAGAAAGAAATTACTTGGGGTGGACTCTTTAACGAATTCTTTTGGATATGTTCTGGGGCTAACCGCAAAATCCTTCGTCAATGTCCGACAGAATACTCTAAATATTTTGGTATAGGAGGAACTATATTTTTTACCGCCGTAATGGCAATGCTTTCAGGAGGTTATGCTTTCTATACTATTTTTAACAACACGGTCATCGCTATCCTATTTGGTATATTTTGGGGACTTCTCATATTCAATTTAGACAGGTTTATCGTCAATACCATGTACTCCGATGGAAAATATACCATAAGTAAGCAAGAGTTATTGGCAGGAACTCCACGTTTGATTATAGCACTATTCTTGGGTATCGTCATCTCGACTCCACTTGAGATGAAAATATTCGAAGACCGAATAAATTCACAAATAGTCAAAGATAATGCCCAACGGACAAAAGAAACGGCAGATATCAAAGATGCTGATTATATAAGACTTGATTCTCTAAATAGACAACATTCTGTGTTACTTGAAAACCGCGATAAACTAGATCAAGGCCTACGAAAAGCAGATAATGACCTAAAAGCAGAGGGAGAAGGTTCTGCATTAAGTGGAAAGGTTGGTCATGGTCCAATATACAGAGATAAAGAGTCCTATCGAAATTCTTGCCAAACCGCATTGGATAATTGGGATACGCAACATAAGTTTCAATTGAAGCAATTAGAAAAAGATATTGACAATCTCAGTACAAAATTGGATAAATTCGACAAAGATATCACTGAAGGTTTAGAAGAGAATGGATTCTGTGTACGTTATGAGGCTTTTTCCAATGTTAAGAAAGAAGTTCCTGCCGCAAGAATTGTGTCCATCTTCATCATGCTGATGTTTATCATCATTGAGATTGCTCCTACATTTTTCAAGATGATGATAGCTTCTGGTCCGTATGATGAACTACTTCGAGAAGAAATGGAAAGAAAAAAGGCAGAATCAATTCTGCATGTTTCTCAGATAAATGCTGAAGCCAACACGCAGATACAAATAGCCATTGCTAAAAATAAAGACCGGTTAGAAGCAGAAGTTGCCGCCAATAAGGCTATTATGTCAAAAATCGCAAGTGCACAAGCAGAATTGCTAGATTCGGCTATCGAGGAATGGCGCAATACGGAACTCGCTAAAATAAAAGAAAATCCATCAGTGTATATTAAAACAAATACAAAACAACAATGAGTAACTTTAAGAAAACATTTGAGTATTTTTATTGGGGAGCAGATTTGCACCTCTTAAATTTGTGTACCGAAGAGAAGTCACGTTTTATTCGTAATGAACTGTGCATCACTCTCATTTCTATTTTATTTTGCTTTATCTTATTCCCTAAAATTCATATTGCAGGTATGCTCGTAGGAATCGGTATTTTTCTACTCTACAAAATGTATCTTTCCAACTTGAATATTGTAGCGGAGGGTAATGATTTCACTGGCTTAAAGTGGCTGCTAGGATTGTTACTTGCTTGCTCTTTGACCTATTGCGCAGGAATGTATTTTAGGGTAACATGGCCATGGAATGAGGTTGTGATTGAGGATTGTATTTATATTGGTGTTATGCTATGTGTGTCCATAATACTATGCTTTTCCCCAATAAGAATGTCTTCTAAAGCTGATTCTATGTATGGAAAGTTGCTTGCAGCCGAACGAAAAAATGAAACCGCTATAATTCAAACAGTACTCTCTGTAAAAAATATTCAAAAAGAGGACACAATAAAGACTATCAATGAAAGTGCTAAAGTAAAAGAAGAAATACTGAAGGCAGCTGATAAAGAATATATTGAAACAATGGCACATGAGATAGCCATGGCGCGTATTCGCTTAGCTACTTTCGCATTGCAAAAGTGGGAAGAAAAACAACATCAGCAAATCGAACAGGACGTTGAAAAGTATATCAAATAAGCACACTATGAAAATTCCTGGTTTATCTTTTTCGTGGAAACGCGCAATGGGATTGACCCGTGTTAGACAAAAGATATCTAGAACAATAGGCATTCCCACCACAAAACAAGGAGTAGAACGAAAAGTCGGCAAAACTATTATCAAAGGGATATCCAACTTGTTCCATAAATAATCCTTTTAACGCTATTTGCTATTAGTGGGAAAATGCATGATGTTGCATTTGTTTGTTGAATTCGCAATCCATATTCTACATCCGAAAATGGAATCGTCTAAGTATCAAACCAATTGGATAGTTTTCGGGAGGAAGGCCGGTAATTGAGAATGTTTGTTGCGGGGTTCAATGTAGTGCGTGACCGAGTTTACTAAGTTCTTCTTATACTATGTGATGTACATGCTCTATTATTTTCTGTGCCCTATTTGCAATTTTGGGGAGAATATCGTACCTTTGCAGCCGATTTTTGAAATAACTAACACTCCATTGTAAATATCATATCTATGGGAAGAGCATTTGAATATCGCAAAGCCACCAAACTGAAGCGTTGGGGTCACATGGCGCGTACATTTACCAAGTTAGGTAAGGAAATAACTATCGCTGCTCGTGAAGGCGGTGCAGACCCTGATGGTAACCCTCGTCTGCGTGTCCTCATCCAACAGTGTAAGAAAGAGAATATGCCGAAAGAGAATATCGAGCGTGCTATTAAGAAAGCCACCGATAAATCGGCAGAGGGATATAAAGAAATCAACTACGAAGGCTATGGTCCTCACGGCATCGCTATCTTTGTTGAAACAGCAACCGACAATAACATGCGTACTGTCGCTAATATCCGTAGTTACTTTACCAAACATGGTGGTTCATTGGGTACACAAGGTTGCTTGCAGTTCTTGTTCGACCGTAAGTCGATATTCACTGTAGCGCCTAAAGAGGGTATTGACCTTGATGAACTTGAGTTGGAGTTGATTGACTATGGCGTTGATGAACTTGGACAAGACGAAGAGGGTAATATCATTATCCAAGGTGATTTCCAATCGTATTCACAAATACAGAAATACTTAGAGGATAACGGCTTCGAGATTAACTCTGCAGAGTTTGTTCGTATCCCTAACGACTACAAGACGCTCACTGATGAAGAGCGTGAGTCGGTACAGAAACTGATTGATAAGATCGAAGAGGATGAAGATGTGCAGAACGTCTTCACCAATATGGCAGACTAATCCATAGAGGAATGTTGTCTGTCCTCAAGAAATACTTTACACTGACCGAGACTCAAGAACAACAGTTCTTGGCTCTCGGTTCTTTGTACCCAGAGTGGAATGCCAAGATAAATGTCATCTCGCGTAAAGATATTGACAATCTCTATGAGCATCATATCCTTCATTCGTTGGCTATTGCTAAGATAATCAACTTCAAGGCGGATACCCATGTTATGGATGTGGGTACAGGTGGAGGCTTTCCTGGTATCCCATTGGCTATTCTTTTTCCCGAAGTATCTTTTCTGTTGGTTGATAGTGTCGGCAAGAAAGTGCGTGTTGCTACTGAGATTGCTAATGCTATTCATTTGACTAATGTCCGTTGTGTACAAGCAAGAGTAGAAGACATCAATGAACAGTTTGACTTTGTTGTATCGCGTGCTGTGATGCCGATGCCGGATTTTGTTCGTCTAACTAAGAAGAATATAGCCAAGCAGCAGCGTAATGCTTTGCCTAATGGGCTGATATGTCTTAAAGGGGGTGAACTGACGGAAGAACTGAAGCCTTTTCATCGTATTGCAGAAGTAACCGACTTGTCAGTCTTCTTCGATGAGGACTATTTTAAGACCAAGAAAGTAGTCTTTGTGCCAGTTTAGTGTCGTGAGTTGAGTGTTGAGAGAAGTTGAGAGTTGATAGTCTTTAATAGAGAATAGTATGTTCACTATCAAGATATTCCGGTTTAATCCTTTTGCTGAGTGTACTTATGTCGTTTTTGACAATGATAAGCAGACTGTCATTATCGATGCAGGGTGTAGTACGAGTGGTGAAAAGGCGAGGCTAAAGGATTATATCGAGCAGAATCAACTTCAAGTAAAGGCGCATCTGCTTACTCATGCACACCTTGATCATCTATTCGGTGCAAGGTTTGTTTATGAGAACTATCATGTCTTGCCTCATCTACATGCAGATGATAAATTTCTCTTTGATCGTCAAACGCAGCAGGCTGCTGCTTTTGGATGTCCTTTCTCTGATGAGCCTCTTACTCAGTTTATACCTATTCAAGAGAACGATGTTCTGACCTTTGGTGCTATCTCGCTGCGTGTTATTCATACGCCAGGACATAGTGCGGGCAGTGTATGCTATTTCTTTCAAGACAGCGATACACCAATCTTGTTCTCAGGTGATACTCTATTTGCTGGAGGTGAAGGTCGTACTGATTTGCCTACGGGTAACTATGATGCCTTGCAAAACAGTCTTGAGCAGAAGGTGCTCGTGTTGCCCGACAATACTATTGTCTATCCAGGGCATGGGTATGATACCACTATCGCTGTAGAGAGACGATGGCATTATGAGACGAAGATGTAGAACGGTTGTTTGTTCTTATTTTGTTCTTATTTCGTTCTTATTTCTTCTTGTTATCTTTTCCGCTAGCGTCTTTGATTAGTTCTTGTGGCTTCTGTTCTGTGATAGGGAGGGTTAGATAGTCGAATGTCTGTTCGATATCCCAATTGGCTCGTAGGGTCAGTTTGCTTCCGAAGTAATATACTGCTTCTGGCTTGCGTTTCTCCATCCAGTCTCCTGTTGTCCATTTGCCATCATGGTTACTGTCAATGAATAAACGCATATAGAAACTCTCGGGCTTAAGATATTCAAACTTTGTTCCATCGGTTGCAGCAGGCATTGTGCGTACTACTTCGTCTTTCTCGTTTAGTATCTCTATTACTGCCTCTTCGGTGTAGGGCTCTATCTTCACAATGAGGGTCGAGTACTCGTCTAATGAACGAATCTTGAAGGTGCTCTTTGTAGCATAGTTGCTAAATCCATATATGTCGGTAAAGGCAGCACTGTCGAGTACTATCTCGTAACTCTTTTCTGCTTTCCACGGATAGATAATATGGTAGTTGGCATGTGCAGAGTCGGCTGTCTCAATGGTGTAGGATAGCGGTTTGCGAATGGAGTCGATTACTTCGTATAAGTGAATGGAGTCCTTGACGAACTGTGCAATAGGCGTTCCGGATGTTATTCGTATAGGCGAATATATCTCGAATGGAGACTTGGCATTGTGCTTCAACTTCAGTTCCGTACTTGGTTGCGTCTCTTTCTTATTCTTATTCTTCGCATTTATTCGTGGTGCTCTATATATTGCTCGGACAGTATCGCTCTGTTCCTGCAACTGAAAGATGGAGTCGGACTTCATATAGGTGAGCACAAACTCTAATGTATCCATCTTTATTACTGCCGAATCGGTAAGCCAATAGGTGATAGTGTCTTTGGTGTTGTTATACTGACAGATGGTGTGCTCTATCCAATCCTCGCCAATAGGTGTGATGGTGGGTAGGCTATCTTGTGGGGCTCCAAAGCGAAGGGTGAAGTGGTTCTGTTGCTCTCGTGTAGCACGCTGAAAGTATTGCCTTTGTTTGTCCTCTTGAAAGAATAACATGACAATATCTTTAGGACCGTAAATAGGTTGTAGTTTCGTGGTGATAGTATCAATAGTGACTGAGTCTTTCCATGTGGTGTCGCTCTGCAACTGTAACTCTACTGTTGGGGTGATAAGACTATCGTATAGTGCAAGTCCTTCTCCTACTTGCCACATATAATCTTTACTCATGTCTTGCAGGCCAAAGAGGCGATATGTTTCCTCTTTCATGTTAGCGATATTGAACTCGCCTGCACTGTTTGTACGACCTATTCGAACAAAGGGTAGTTTCTCGAAGGCACTGTCATTGTGATTGGTATGTACGCCTACATAGATACCGCTCATAGGGTTTAGGTCTCGGGCGTTCAGCATTAGACCACTTATCTGCATACTGTCGATAATGTCGCCTGTTGAGAAGCTGAAAGTGTATCCTTCTAAAACATTTTTCTCGTTATTGTCGCAGATAGCATTGCCGAATTGCAGAGTATAGGTGGTGCTGTCTTGTAGGTCTTCGTCGAAGCGCACTACCACTTTCTTACCTACGCCTGTTACTTCGGGTGCTTTCTTTTGTGGGGGTGAAATAAGTAGGTTGTCGGCAATATTATCGAGTTGTATATACTCGTCGAAGACAATCTGTATGGTCTTGCCTTTATAGTTGAGACTACCATTAGCAGGCGTTTCCTCCATTACTTTGGGAGGTGTTTCATCTTTAGGTCCACCTTGTGGTCCCATACCTCGATTGGCGCAACTTGCTATACCGATAAGCAGCACCGAGGCTGTGAGGTATGTAGCAATACTGCTTTTCATTCTGCACGGAGGATGAAGTCGATGATATCGTGTGCAACCCGTTGCTTGCTCTCTAAGGGTATGCACTCTTTGATGCCTTTCTGCGAGAAGATAGTCACTTTGTTTGTGTCGCAACCAAATCCCGCACCGGCTTCTTGGAGAGAGTTCAACACGATATAATCCAAATGCTTGCGTTGCATCTTGCCAAGGGCATTGTCTTCTTCGTGGTCGGTCTCGAGAGCAAAGCCAATCAGCAGTTGGTTATTGTGTTTCTTCTCGCCCAGAGCACGAGCAATATCTTGCGTAGGGTGCAACTGTAGAGTAAGGTCCTCTTTCTCTCTCTTTATCTTGTGTTGCGCAGTATTGGAAGGAGCAAAGTCTGCCACTGCAGCACAAAGGATGGCAATATCTGCTTGGTCAAACTGCGTAATGCAAGCATTGTACATCTCCTCTGCTGAGGTTACTGAGATGGTACCTTGGGGCTTCTTTAAGTTGGTTGGACCTGATACTAAGGTCACTTCTGCTCCTCGCTTCCGGCACTCGTCGGCAAGGGCATATCCCATCTTGCCTGTTGAATAGTTCGATATATACCGTACGGGGTCAATCTTCTCTTGTGTAGGTCCGGCGGTGATGAGTACTCGCTTGCCTTGAAGGTCCTTGATGGTTAGTATCTCGTCGGCGCATGCTACAATATCCGTCGGTTCTGCCATCCGTCCTTGTCCTATGCTGCCGCATGCTAACTCTCCTGCAGGGCTATCCATTACATGTATGTGCTTCCAACTGCGCAGTACTTCAAGGTTATGCTGTACGGCGGGGTGATGATACATACGCTCATTCATTGCGGGCGCAATGAGTACGGGTTTATCTGTGGCAAGGAAAGTGGTAGTAAGGGCATCATCGGCAATGCCATTTGCCATCTTACCTATCACATTGGCTGTGCAAGGGGCAATGATGAACATATCTGCCCATTCGGGTAAAGATATATGCTCGGTGCTGTGTGCATTGCGAGACGAGAATACATCGGAGTAGATAGGGTAGCCCGATAGTGTCTCGAGTGTAAGGGGTGTTACGAACTCGAGTGCGTTAGGGGTAACAACAACTCGAACTAATGCGTCGGCTTTGCGTAGCAAACGTATTAGTTCGGGTATCTTGTAGGCGGCTATTCCGCCGGTAATGCCTACCAGTATATGTTGGTTAGCCAACATTACTCTTCCGACAGAGCCTTGTCTTTTGAACCGATTCGATAGCTCAACTTGTCCTCGATAAACTCTTGCGTAGCCAATAGGGTAGGCTTAGGCATCATTTCGTAGGAACGAGAGATTTCTATCTGTTCACGGTTCTCGAATACCTCGTCGATGTTGTCTTGCGGCAAGGTGAAGTCTTGCAACTTAGCATCCAATTCTTTCTTCAGTTCTACTGAGATTTCATTGGCTCTCTTTGCAATAATCTCTACACATTCATACACATTTCCCACCTTCTCATCTAACTCGCTCATGTCACGAGTGATAGTGCTTTGTGGGGCTTTTAGATTCTTGTAATCCATATCTTTTTGTCTTTTATATTATTTCTTTGTTTTGTTTGCTTTATTGGCTTTGTTGGCTTGCTTATTGAGTGATGCTTGGATACGCTCAACTGCCTTGTTGTGTTTGCTGTTGGGGTACTCGGTGGTGAAGTTGTAGCACTCGTCTTGTGCATCACGCAAACGCTCTTCCTTCAGTTCGTCAACGCTATTGTCCCATTCTTGGTACTTGGCTTGTAGTATCAACCAATTCAGTTCTTCTTGGTAACTGTTACCTGGGTACTTCTTCAGTGCGTTCTGGGCGGTGATGATACATGACAAGTAATTGTTACCTAAGTAGGTGCCGAGATTATAGTATAGTTTGGCGGAAAGGTATTCTTTCTGTGCCAACTTATCGTACATCTCGTTTACTTCCTTCACGGCATCGTTCACATAGTCGCTTTCGGGATAGAGTTCTATGAATTGGTTCAAGTACTCTATTGCTAAGTTTGTCTGTTCTTGGTCGAGTCGTGCATCGGGCGAGTCTAAGTAGTAGCAATGCCCTACCATGTAGCGTGCTTCCAATATAAAGCGACCTTTGGGGTAATTGCGTATATATGCCTTGTAGTATTCACATGCTCCTGCATAGTCTTTCTCGCCTACATAGCAGCGTGCCAAGTAGTTCAACAACTCCTCGCTGCGCTCTGTTCCTTTGTAATAGGGGGTAATATCATCGAATAGAGTCTGTGCACGCACAAAGTCGCCTGCATTGAAATACTCTATTGCTTTCGTGTATTTCAACTCAGGGTCATTCGACTTCAATAACTTCTGATACTCCCCACAACCGGTGAGCAACAGGCATATACCTACTATCCAAAGCGCCTTCTTGTGCATGTTATAAATCGAACTGCAAAGGTACGACTATTATTCTTGTCTGCCAAATCTTTTTACAAAAACCTTGCCATACCTGTACTCTGTGCTACATGAAGGCTGTCGCTGTCTGCATAAATGAGGTAACACTCGGCGTTGGGGAGTCCTTCAATCAAGGTCAGTGCACTGTCGGTGCCTATGACCATGCATGCTGTAGCAAGGGCGTCGGCTTCCATACAACTGGGTGCTATGATGGTGGCACTTAGTAGGCTGTGCTCTACGGGATAGCCTGTCCGAGGGTCTATTGTATGGGAGCGGCGGACTCCGTTATCGTAATAGAACTGACGATAGTTGCCAGAGGTGGCCATACATAAGGCTGATGCGGACACTACTTCTTGTATCTCCTCTTGCTGACCGGTAGGGTCGTCAACGGGTTTGGTGATACCAATACGCCATTGCTCGCCTTTGTCGTTTAGTCCTTGGCATACTACTTCGCCGCCTATGTCAACGAGATAGTTCTTGCAACCCTTCTCTGCTAATAGGGCAGCCACTACATCGCATCCTTGTCCTTTAGCTATGGCGCTTGCGTCTAACATGATGCGCTCATCGGTCTTCCATAGACGATTATCGAATACGGAAATATTCTCGTAGCCTACTAACTGCTTTAGACTATCGATAACGGCATCTGTTACTTGTTCTTGCTTCTTGAAGCCAAAGCCCCATGCGTTGACAAGTGGTGCTACTGTGATATCGAATGCTCCGTGGGTTAGTTCTGATACCTTTGTGGCAGTATTGTACATGTCCATGAAGTACTTATCTAACTGAACTTCCTCGTTTCGGTTGATGCGAGAGATGATAGAGGTATCGTTAAAGGTAGACATCGAACCGTCGAAGGCTTGTAGTCGGGAAAGTAACTCTTTCTCTAAGTCTTGTTCTGCTTCGTAACGAATGGTGTAATAGGTTCCGAATACTTGTCCGGTGTTGCAGTAATAGGTCTCTTTTTTCTTCTCTTCGTCGGGATAGAACCACAAGAATACAACTGCAATGATGATGAACACCACTGCACTGATGGGTTTGATGAACTTATTCTTCTGCATGTAATGTGATTGATTCTAGTAGAACCACAGTCCCAATCCGATTGCGCCGTTCAGTCGCTGTACTCCGTAACTCTCGGCGGCTCGAGGGATGAGGTTGTCTTTATTGACATTGTACGTATTTAGTGAGCCTAAGGCATATACATCTAAAGCGAAGTGGTCGCCTACTTCAAACTCCCAATTCAGTTTGAGTGAGAGGTTGTTAAAGGCAAAGTTCCCTTCGTAATCGGTGTAGAGGCTCTTCCATGGTGTCATACCAATGGTAGGGGTAAGGGTGAAGCCTAATGGTAGGTTCACATCGTACGCTACTTCGATGTATGAGGAATAGGCTCGCTTCATCTCGTAGATGGGTTCGCCATCTTGCTCTCCTACCTGTTGGGCGTATTTGTCATCGCCAGCGATATAGGTATACCAACCTATACTTAGGGGTACGGATTCTACTATATCACCTAAATGAAACTCGGCAAAGACCTCTGTTTGGGTAGTGCTGTTCTCTTCGCTTTGGTAGGCAGCATAGTCGCTTCCTTTGAAGTCGAAGTACTTACTCCCATCGAAATAATAGAGGTGGTTCACGCCTACACGAACTCCAACGATGGAGTAGGATAGGGTGACATCTACCTCGGGTGCAAAGGCTTTGAAGGTGTTGTCTTCGGCACCAATGTTTGCCCATCCTTCTAAAACTAAGCCGCCGTATCCTATCGATACATCTGGCTGAACGGTTAAGCCACCATAACGCAAGCCACGCCATAGGTAAGCAGAAGTGAAGTCAGCACCAACAGACCATTCGAAGCCAGGAAACTCAATGGCGCGGAGAGGTAGTATGCTGCATAGGGAGCATATCAAAAGAGACCAAATACCTTTTTTCATGTTCTTATAAAATATGTACAAGGTTTCTCCGGAGGGTATATTACTTCCGGAGAAACCTTGTATTAATGTGTGATGAATATGCTAATGGGATTAGGCATTCCCGTGTTCCCAAGCGATACGCAGCGCAACCTCGAGGATGCGGGTATCATCCAATACGACCAAACCACCGTCAGGACCTGGTTCAATATGAAGACCTGCACTGCTTTCTGTTTGACTGCCAAAGTATGCGCGAACGGCATCAGCGCTTATACCTAATTCTTCTGCAATCTTGTTCATACTGCCACTCGGAAGGCTGTCTTTCACCTTGCGGAGTTGATTGAATGTTACCGTCATAGCCATAATATTACAACTTTATAGGGTTAGTATTAGATGTATTTCTTTTCGGCCACTAAATTACGGCTTATTCTCTAAACTGCCAAACCTTTTCTGCTTTTTTTATTCTTTTTCTGCAACTATCGGTGTAAGTATTTGGCATATAAAGTATTTTGTATACCTTTGCGGGCTGAATAAATATGATATCATGAAATCAGCAACACTTAAGACACATCTATTGGTACACCTATTTGCCGTAGCGCATGTATTGGTTGTACTGTTATTCTCCTTGTTCGGTTGGCCCGACGAGATACCTCTTACCTGTCTTACTATCCTCATGATTGTGCTCGTGGCTCGAAACTACGATTTCCCGCTTAGCCTATCGGCAGTGTTGGCACTATTATTCTGTTTTGCAGGGTTCTTTATGGGGACTCAAGGTGGTGAGATACTGCAAGCGTTGGCAACCTTCTGGAAGCCGCTGCCGAACATCATCTCTACTTTCTTTATTACCGAATTGCTGGGATGGGCTACCTATCTCATTGCGACAAAAATGAATACCCATGACACTGATCCCGAAGCAAAAGCGTGATAGCGTATTTCAAGTCTTAGCGGTAGTCTTAGTGGTGCTCTTGTTCCGCATCCTCTATGTGGATGTGTACCGCAATATACAGGACAAACTTGATTTCCAAGCCGTTGACCACTTGTCTTTGTTCTTCGAGAACACATGGGCGATACTCCTGACATTTGGCTTGGATACGGTTCTTATCTTGCTTATCAGTAAGCGTTATTCGTATGTGGATAAGTCGTCTCGTCGCCTTTGGATTGACCTTGGGTTGGTCTTTGGTGTGTCGCTCCTTGGGCTTATACCTATCTATCTGCCTGACGCTATTCATGGTACATTCACGGAGTCGGATAAGTGGTCTATTATCTTCTCGTATCTGGCTCTGTTGCTTATCAATATGGTCTATATCAGTGTGCTGGATATGGTAGTGTTCTTCCGCCAGTCGCGCAAGTCAATAGCCGCAGAGCAAGCCAAGAAGGCGGATGCTCAGTTCCGTTATGCGCTGCTTAAGACGCAACTTAATCCGCACTTTCTCTTCAATAGCCTCAATATTCTGGATTACTTGGTACAGAACGACGAGAAGGTACATGCCAGTGAGTTTATCCGTAAACTGGCGAATGTATATCGTTATTTCCTGCATATAGATGAGCAGGATGTGGTTACCTTACAGACGGAGCTGGAGTTTATAGACAACTATGTAGACTTGCTCCATGAGCGTTTCTCGGATAGTCTGAAGGTGGAGGTGAATATACCTATCGAGTACTTACAGGCGAATGTGGTGCCGCTCAGTCTGCAGATATTGGTAGAGAATGCTATTCAGCACAATATAGTCAATCAAGCTCATCCTCTCACTGTGCAGATTGGTATTGAGAACAACCGAGTCTATGTGCGTAACAACCTTCAGCCTCGAACCTCGCTTGCCAGTAATGGAATAGGGCTTAAGAACTTGCAAGAGCAGTATAAGAATAAGAGTGGTGAGACCATCGAGGTTGTGAAGACGGAGACTCACTTCACTGTGTATCTGCCGATGCTATAATCATTAACCATCAAATAACCATCAAAATTGCTTGTATGAAAGTCTTTATCGTAGAAGATGAGTTTGCGGCACAGGCCAATCTGCGTCGTATGTTGGCAGCCAATTTCAATGACATAGAGATAGTAGGCGTTGCCGACTCGGTTTATTCAGCCGTTCTATGGTTGCAGCACAATGAGGCAGACCTTATCTTTATGGATGTGGAACTGTCGGATGGTGTATGCTTTGAGATATTCCAACAGGTGGATGTGACTGCGAAGGTCATTATCACCACGGCTTATGATAACTACGCTATCAAGGCGTTCAGGGTTAATAGTATTGACTATCTGCTTAAGCCAATCGATACGGAGTTGTTGATAGAGGCAGTGGCAAAGTGTCGCCAAAGTACGGATACGCAACCGACAGGGCAGAAGTTCCGTGCGCTCTATGCAGAGCAACCTACCACGACCTTCAAGCAGCGGTTTATTGTACGCTTGGGTGACCAGATACGAATCGTGAAGGTGGATGAGATAGCCTATTTCATATCGAAAGACAAGACGACTTATCTGGTTACGAATACAGAAAAGCGGTATATCATTGACTGTTCGTTGGATATGATAGAGGCGTCGCTTGACCCTGTTGCGTTCTTCCGTGTGAGTAGGCAGTGTATTGCGGGAATCAATTCTATCAAGTTGGTTAGCCGTCACTTCTCGGGTCGGCTCAAGTTACAACTCGTTCCTGCCCCCGAAGACGATGTGTATGTCTCTCGTGTACGAACCAGTGACTTCATGCATTGGCTCAATCAATAGGGATGTTCTAAAAATTCCACGTTTCGTTATTTTGTTATTAATTGGGATGTTT
>CAYNMA010000006.1:0-44626 GCA_964398075.1 uncultured Bacteroides sp.
CCCCTCTTGCACGAAAAAAAAAATCTCCGTACCTTTGCGCACCTTTACAAGTTAGGCACAAACATACATTAACTAAAAACATATACAAACATGATTTACAGTAAAGAAGTGGAAAACATGTGTCAAGTGGCTAAAGGTCCTCATCATGGACCAGCACCAATACCTGAAGAGGGTAAGTGGGTGAAAGCCAAAGAGATTAAAGACATCTCGGGTATGACGCATGGTATCGGTTGGTGCGCTCCTCAACAGGGTGCATGCAAACTGAGTTTGAATGTCAAGGATGGTGTCATCGAAGAAGCATTGGTAGAAACTATCGGATGCTCGGGTATGACTCACTCCGCTGCTATGGCTGCAGAGATTCTGCCAGGCAAGACTATCCTTGAGGCTTTGAACACCGACCTCGTATGCGATGCTATCAACACCGCTATGCGTGAGTTGTTCCTCCAAATCGTCTATGGTCGTACTCAATCGGCTTTCTCTGAAGGCGGATTGGCTATCGGTGCAGGACTGGAAGACCTTGGTAAGGGACTCGTTAGCCAAACAGGTACACTGTTCTCAACAAAGGCTAAGGGTGCTCGCTACCTGCAACTGACCGAAGGCTACATCACCAAGCAGTTCCTCGACGAGGACAACGAGATTTGTGGCTACGAGTATGTTCACATGGGCAAGTTCATGGACGCTATCAAGAAAGGCGTACCTGCAGATGAGGCTCTCAAACAAGTAACCGGCACCTATGGTCGTACGACTAAGGAGCAAGGCGCAGTTAAATCTATTGACCCAAGAAAGGAGTAATACTATGATACGTCCAGTTCAATTTGAATCACAAGACCGCCGCGAGAAACAAATCCTCGCTGCACTCAACGCTAATGGTATCGCTTCTATCGAAGAGGCTAATCAGATTTGCGAGCAATATGGTCTCGACCCATATCAGACATGTGAAGACACCCAGCGTATCTGCTTCGAGAACGCTAAGTGGGCTTATGTAGTAGGTAGTGCTATTGCCCTGAAGAAAGGCTGCAAGAATGCTGCAGAGGCTGCCGAGGCTATCGGTATCGGACTGCAGTCGTTCTGCATCCCAGGTTCTGTAGCAGACGACCGTAAGGTAGGTCTGGGACACGGCAACTTGGCTGCTCGTCTGCTCCGTGAGGAGACAGAGTGCTTTGCCTTCTTGGCAGGTCACGAGTCTTTCGCTGCTGCAGAAGGTGCTATCAAGATTGCCGAGATGGCTAACAAGGTACGTCAGAAACCGCTGCGTATCATCCTTAATGGTCTCGGTAAAGACGCTGCTATGATTATCAGCCGTATCAATGGCTTCACCTATGTACAGACTCAGTTCGACTACTACACCGGTGAGTTGAAGATTGTCAAGACCAAAGCCTACAGCAATGGTCCTCGTGCAAAAGTCAACTGCTACGGTGCTGACGATGTTCGTGAGGGCGTGGCTATCATGTGGCACGAGAATGTAGATGTATCTATCACAGGTAACTCTACTAACCCTACTCGTTTCCAACACCCAGTAGCAGGTACCTATAAGAAAGAGCGTATCTTAGCCGGTAAGCCATACTTCTCTGTAGCATCCGGTGGTGGTACAGGTCGTACCCTGCACCCAGATAACATGGCAGCAGGTCCTGCTTCGTATGGTATGACCGACACCATGGGTCGTATGCACTCAGACGCTCAGTTTGCAGGTTCATCTTCTGTTCCTGCACACGTTGAGATGATGGGCTTCCTCGGTATCGGTAACAACCCAATGGTTGGCTGCACCGTGGCTTGCGCTGTCAATGTAGCGTTGGCACTGAATAAGTAAGAGATTACAACATTACCAAGTAGCCTCTCTGTTCCACACAGAGGGGCTACTTTGTTTTAATAGCAAGAGAGTGCTTTTGGCACAGAATTTGCACCACTCCGGTGTATAAATATCAAACTATACAAAATGGATAACACTGTAGATATTCGAGAATTGCAAGAACGCATCGAGCGTGAGAGTTCTTTCGTTGATGCTCTTACCATGGGCATGAATCAAGTCATCGTAGGGCAGAAACACTTAGTAGAGAGCCTATTGATTGGTCTTCTCAGCGATGGACATATCCTTCTTGAAGGTGTTCCTGGTCTGGCTAAGACATTAGCCATTAAGACACTGGCGGACCTTATCAAAGCCGACTTCTCTCGTATCCAATTCACCCCAGACCTCTTGCCTGCCGATGTATTGGGTACTCAGATATACTCCCAGAAGAGCGAAGAGTTCCGCATAAAGAAAGGACCTATCTTCGCTAACTTCGTACTTGCCGATGAGATAAACCGTGCTCCGGCAAAGGTACAGTCCGCCCTACTCGAGGCTATGCAAGAGCGACAGATAACCATCGGAGAAGAGACTTTCAAACTCGATGACCCGTTCCTCGTATTGGCTACACAGAACCCTATCGAACAAGAAGGCACCTACCCTCTGCCTGAAGCACAAACCGACCGTTTCATGCTAAAGGTTGTTATTGGCTACCCAAAGAAAGAGGAAGAGCAACAGATCATACGACAGAACATAAGCGGTACGCAGAAACAGATTCTGCCTATCCTGTCCACCGAAGATATACGCAAAGCACGACAGATAGTAAGAGAAGTATACCTCGACGAGAAGATCGAGAAGTATATTGTTGATATCGTCTTTGCTACGCGTTACCCAGAGACCTACGAGTTAGACTCTCTCAAGGGTATGATACAGTTCGGTGGTAGTCCTCGTGCAAGTATCAACCTTGCCTTGGCTGCACGCGCTTATGCCTTTATTCACCGCCGTGGATATGTCGTACCAGAAGATGTTCGTGCTGTATGCTACGATGTACTCCGTCACCGTATCGGACTTACCTATGAAGCCGAAGCACAGAACATGACCACCGAAGATGTCATCACCGAGATACTGAACAAAGTACAAGTACCTTAAGTTCGCTAAGCAACAGAGTACATGACAAACGAAGAGTTATTACAGAAGGTCCGACGCATAGAGATAAAGACTCGTGGACTATCACGAAACATCTTTGCAGGCGAATACCATAGCCAGTTCAAAGGGCGTGGTATGACTTTCGCAGAGGTACGAGAGTATCAACCCGGCGATGATGTACGCTCTATCGATTGGAATGTAACAGCAAGACTCAATAAACCCTATATCAAGGTCTTTGAGGAGGAGCGAGAGATGACCGTTATGCTCCTTGTTGATGTATCCGGTAGCCGTAACTTCGGTTCTATCTCACAGACCAAAAGAGATATGATGGCAGAGGTTGCAGCAACACTTGCCTTCTCTACCATCGAAAACAACGATAAGATAGGCGTCATCTTCTTCTCCGATAAGATAGAGAAATACATACCCCCTAAGAAAGGGCGTAAGCATGTGCTGCATATCATTCGTGAACTCATCGACTTTGAACCGGCCTCCTCTGGTACCGATATTGCCAACTGTTTGCAGTACTTCACCAATGCCCAGAAGCGTCGCTGCACGGCTTTCCTCATATCCGACCTCGATGTACCTGTTGAAGGCACACAAGGTATTGCAGCCGCAGAGAAACCTCTCATCATTGCCTCGCAGAAGCATGACCTATCTGCTATACAGATATACGATCAACGAGATGCCTCTATTCCTGATGTAGGACTACTCAAACTCAAAGATGCAGAGAGCGGCAAGCGTATATGGGTCGATACCTCTTCGAAAGCCGTACGAGCTGATTATGCTCAGCAATGGGATATGCAACAGAAAGCATGGGATAGTATATTCACCAAGTTAGGTACACGCAATGTGAGTATACGCACCGAAGAGGATTATGTAAAAGGATTGATTCGATTATTTAGGATATAACATGGGTCTATCGTTATTGATATTAAGCATAGTAGTCAGCGCAAGCATCGACTCCACTGAGTTGTGGATTGGTGACCAAACGCGACTACATCTCTCTGCTACTACTTCTGCCAACGAGCAAGTGCAGTTCCCGCAATATGGCACTACCCTTATCGACGGCTTAGACATAGTGGAACAAGCACCCCGTGATACGGTAAAGCAAGATGATGGTTCACTCTCTATCACGCAAGACATCACCCTTACTGCTTTTAAGGACTCGCTATTCCTTGTACCCCCTATCCCATTCGTCTGCGGAACGGATACACTCTATACCGACCCACTGTCTATAAACATCGTACAACCTTTCGTTATCGATACTGCCGACAATGCTATCACCGACATCAAACCTATCTATAAAGCACCTATCTGGTGGTGGGGCATCATCCGTTGGATACTCTTAGGCATTGGCATAATAGGCTTAGGTATTGGTATCTACTTCCTTGTTCGTTACCTCAAGAAGCGTGCGGCTAAACAGACCGAACAACCGATAGCAGAAGAGGATATACGTCCTGCTGAAGAGGTGGCTATCGAACGACTCGATAAGATAAAAGAGCAGAAGATATGGCAACAGGGGCGCACAAAAGAGTACCATACCGAACTGACCGATGTACTGCGTTACTATATGGCACGACGCTTCGATATTACTACCCAAGAGAATACCTCTATGGAGATACTCTCACAGATGAAGCAACTGATCGATAAGGACCTATTCAGTGCACTCAAGCAGACTCTCTCGCTTGCCGACTTAGTGAAGTTCGCTAAGTGGATGCCACTGCCCGAAGAGAACGAACAAGCACTACGCTTTGCCTATCGTTTTGTGGAACAGACTACCCCTACTAAGCAAGAGGAGACACAAGGACAGAAGTCCGAGATTGCTACGAACAAAGACACGAACACACAATCATGACCTTTCAAAACCCATATTATCTATTCTTGTTGTTGGTATTGTTACCTATCATCTTCTGGTATATCTGGGAGATGCGAAAGAACGATGCCAGTCTTCAAGTGTCCTCTACTTATGCCTTGCAGCGCAAGCGCACTTGGCGGCTCTATCTACTGCATGTTCCTTTCGTGTTATTGATAGCGGCTATCACGCTACTTATCATTGCCCTTGCACGACCTCAACTGACTAATAAACTGCACCAAGAGTCAACCGAGGGCATCGACATCATGATGGTGATGGATATCTCCGGTACTATGCAAGCCGAGGACCTTCGTCCTAACCGTATCGATGCAGCCAAGGCTGTGGCGTGCGACTTTATCAATAACCGACCCGATGATAATATCGGATTGGTAGTCTTTGCAGGCGAGAGTTTCACGCAGTGCCCTATGACTACCGACCATAATGTACTGGTCAACCTCTTTAGCGCCGTACAGTTCGGTATGATTGACGATGGTACTGCTATCGGACTTGGTATTGCTAATGCAGTCAATCGTATGAAAGACTCACAGACCAAGTCAAAGGTGATTATCCTTCTGACTGATGGTTCGAATAACCGAGGCGACATTGACCCTCTTACTGCAGCAGAGATTGCTAAGACTTATGGTATTCGTATCTACGCCATTGGTGTAGGTAGTTATGGTACAGCACGAGTACCTGTGCAGACACCCATTGGCAAGCAGTATGTAGAGATACAAAACGAGTTCGACGAGAATACTCTCCGCCAGATAGCACAGACCACCGATGGTGCATACTTCCGTGCTACGGATAACCAGAAGCTGCAGGCTATCTACAAAGAAATAGACCAGATGGAGAAGACTAAGATGCAAGTACGAGAGTACTCCAAACGTACCGACTTCTTCCCCGCATTCCTATGGGCGGCACTCGGGTGCTTACTCGTTAGTATCCTGCTCCGTTATTTTGTCCTACGAACAATAAGCAATTGACCATCATGTTCCGTTTTGCAAACATACAAGCACTCTGGTTACTACTCCTGATACCCATATTAGCAGTAGCCTTTATCCTCATCACGCGCTATAAGCACCGCCAACTGCAGGCTTTTGGAGATGAGCAACTACTGAAGAACCTTATGCCGAACGCCTCACGGGTACGCCCCGTGATTAAGTTCTGCCTCAATATGTTAGCATTGATATGCCTTATCTTTGCCCTTGCTCGACCTCAGTATGGTGAGAAAGAGGAGATACAGAAGCGTAACGGTATCAAAGTGATGTTCGCTCTCGACGTCAGCAATTCTATGTTGGCAGAGGATGTAGCGCCTAACCGTCTTGAGAGGGCTAAGCAAATATTCTCTAAACTGATTGATAACATGCAGGACGATAAGGTCGGACTTGTAGTCTTTGCAGGGGAAGCCTTTACACAACTACCTATCACCTGCGACTATGTATCGGCAAAGATGTTCCTTCAGTCAATCTCCCCTGATATGATAAAGACGCAAGGTACAGTCATTGGACGAGCCTTGCAAACCTCAATGCAGGCGTTTGGAGAGAAAGATGAAGCATCTCGGGTTATCATTCTTATCACGGATGGTGAAGACCATGATGACGATGCTGAATCCATTGCTCAACAGGTCAAAGAGCAAGGTGCTGAGATTATTGTAGTAGGTATCGGTAAACCCGAAGGGTCTCCTATACCTGTCCCAGGTACTAATGGTTTCCGTAAAGACCGACAAGGCAATGTCGTCGTATCACGCCTCAATGAAGAGATGTGCCAGAAGATAGCCCAAGCCGGAGGAGGTATCTATGTCCGTTGCGACAACTCCAATACGGCAAAGAGAGTGATAGAAAACCGGTTAGACGACCTATCGAAGGCAGAACTGGAAGCCAAAGTGACTACAAGTTACAACGAACAATACCAGACCTTTGTGGCACTCGCTTTGCTCATACTCATTATCGACTTCTTTATCTTCAACCGTAAGAATAAGCGTCTCAGTCAGATGAATATCTTTGGCGAGAAACACACAAATACTAAGACTCGATGAACAGTAAACAAATAATACTATATATTGCACTACTTCTCATACCTACTCTATCGTTCGCACAGAAAGAGAGTTCGGATGTAAGGCGTGGTAACAAAGCCTATAACAAAGAGAACTATGTAGAAGCAGAAGTAGACTACCGCAAAGGTCTTGATAAGAACAAAGAGGCTTTTGAGGCACACTTCAATTTGGGCAATGCACTCTTCAAACAAGAGAAGTATGCCGATGCTATTGAGGAGTACAAGGCTGCCAGTCACTATACCGATGGCGACAAGAAACGCCAAGCAGCCATAGACCATAATATCGGCAATGCTCACTTTGCGCAGCAGCAGTACTCCGAGGCTATTGAAGCCTACAAGCAAGCACTCAAGAATAATCCTAAAGACAACGACACTCGATATAATCTTGTAAAGGCTATGCAGTTCCTGCAACAACAAGAGCAACAACAGCAGCAGAATCAAGATAAGAACAAGGATCAGAATCAACAGCAGCAACAACAGCAGCAACAACAGCAACAAGAGCAACAAGAGCAGGAGCAACAACAACAGCAACAACAAGAGCAATCGAACATCGATAAAGAGACCGCCGAGCAACTATTGCAGGCACTTGAACAAGACGAGCAAGAGACACAAGAGAAGGTAAAGCGTCAAGAGGCACAAGGCGGTAAGCGATTAGAAAAAGACTGGTAATACCTAACAACAAGAGCATGAAACGACTACTAAATATAGTTCTATCTATCACGCTGATAGCCGTTACGGCATTCGCAGAGGACATTGAGTTTCGAGCCTCAGCCCCTGCTCAAGTGATAGTGGGACAACCTTTTCAAGTATCTTACTCCGTCAACCACGATGGTAAGGACCTGCGTATTCCTGAGTTTGAGTCATTCGACATATTGGCTGGTCCCTACACAAGTGTAAGCAATAGTACCCAATGGATAAACGGCAAGCGTACTTCTACCTATAACAAGACGTTCACTTATACACTGAACGCCAAGAAAGAGGGGACATACTCTATACGCCCTGCTACTATTCGTATCGACAAGGAGACATATACCTCCAACGGACTCAAGATAACCGTTCTTCCACCCGACCAGACTCCTTCTAACGACAATACACAGAGCAATAATCAACAACAGAAGCAGTCGGCTTCGGCATCGTCAAGTAGTTCACAAGGGAACGATATATTTATCCGTACTATTGCCACCAAGACCAAAGTACACGAGCAAGAGTGCATATTGCTTTCGTATAAACTATACTTTGCTGGAGTTGATGTAGCGCAGTTTACAAACAACACCACTATACCTGACTTCAAAGGGTTTATGAAGCAAGAGATTGACTTAGGCGAGATACAGACTGAGTTGGAGCATTACAACGGGAAAAACTATCAGACGGCAGTACTCTATCAGACCCTACTCTATCCCCAACATAGTGGTACGATAAAGATTGAGCCTGCCTCGTTTGAAGCCGTCATTCGTGTGCGCAACAGAGTGCAGACACATAGTATCTTCAACAGTTTCTTTGACACTTACTCTAATGTGACCCGTGCCTTGAAAGCACCTGGGGTGTCGATACATGTAGATGCCCTGCCCGCAGGTAAACCGAAGTCGTTCCTTGGAGGTGTAGGACAGTTCCAGATATCCTCTTCTATCACCACCGACCAACTGCATACCAATGAAGCCGTAACCTTGCGTCTTGAGATAAAGGGCAATGGTAACCTCAAGTTACTCAAGACGCCAGCGGTAGAATGGCCCGAGGGTTTTGAGGTATACGACCCTAAGGTGACGAATAACTTTAAGACCACTACCAATGGTACAACGGGTACTAAAGTCATTGAGTATCTTGCTATTCCTCGTGCTGCTGGTGAGTTTACTATACCGGCTATCGAGTTTGCTTATTTCAATACGCAAACCGATTCCTACGAGACTCTCACCACTCCGGAATATACACTGCATGTGCAGCGTGGTGCGGAAGATAACAATGGAGCCGTGGTAGTAGGCGACCACATAGAGAAAGAGGATATCAAGCAACTGAACTCGGATATACGATACCTCTATGTAGGTGCGCTGCCGGCAGCAAGAAAGACCTTGTTCCATTTCGGAGACTTGGTATTCTGGTTGTGTTATCTTATCCCATTGCTCTTAGCCGCTATCGTGTTTGTTATCTTCCACCGTCAGATACGAGAGAATGCAGACCTTGTGAAGGTTCGTTATAAGAAAGCCAACAAGACGGCACAGCGTCGTCTTCGTAAGGCAAAGGCATTGATGGGGCAAGGTAACAAAGAACAGTTCTATGAGGAGATAGAGCGTGCAGCATGGAGTTACCTGAGTGACCGGTTGTCTATTCCTACGGCAGACCTTAACAAGGAGAACATATCGCAGATACTGAGTCAAAAGGGTGTGGCAGATGATGTAGTGAAAGAGGTATTAGACCTACTCTCTACGGCAGAGTTTGCGCGTTATGCCCCAGCCGCAGTAGGACATGAGATGCAAGACATCTATCAAGATACGATACAACTCATTGATAGGTTAGAGACATGCAAACTATGAGTATGAAAAAGAGACTATATACAATCATCAACATATTGTGCTTGTCGGTGTTGTGCTACGCCCAAGACCCCCTATCGCAAGCACGAGAGTACTACGACGCAGGCGATTATGCGGCTGCAGTCAGTGTATACGATTCGTTATTGGCAGTGCAACCCTCGGCCGAGGTAGAGTATAACTTAGGGAATACCTACTTCAAGGCAGGCGAGTTGGGTAGTAGTATCTTGCACTACGAGAGAGCGTTGCGTCTTCGTCCTAACTATGCAGATGCGAAGTATAACCTTCATATCGCAGAGGGTCGTATCATAGATGACCTTAAGAACGAGAACGAGACATTATTGTCGGTTTGGACTATGCATCTTATTCGTTCTTTATCGGAACAAGGGTGGATTATCTTTAGTTTAACGGTTTTTTTTCTATTCTTAGTGGGGATGATAGTGTTCTCGTTTGTTCGCTCGGTAGGAGTACGAAAAACGGGCTTTTATGTAGCATGCGTGGCTATCATCTTCAGTATTATCTCTTTTACCTTTGCGGGCGTAGAGCATAAGCAGGACACGGAGCATCGTGATGCGATTGTGATGCAAAGCATTGTGAGCGTAAAGAGCAGTCCTGATAAGTCGGGAACGGATATCTTTGTGCTTCATGAAGGTACGAAGGTACATATCCGCACCACGCTATCTGATTGGGCAGAGATACAAGTAGCAGATAATGTAGGTTGGATACGGTTGTCGTGCATCGAGCGTATATAATGCTGACAACAGGTTCAATCTTGGTTCTCTTATCCTCTGTATGGAGCAGTCTTATCCATGCAGATGAGCAGTTGCTATTGGCAATCAATGGGGCTCATACGCCTTTTCTTGACAACTTCCTTTGGAACATATCGGTACCGGCTACATGGATACCCCTCTATGTAGTGCTGTTGCTATGTATTGTTCGTCGTTACGGGAAGCAGAGCCTTTGGATTATGCTTGCTTTTGCCGTGTGTGTAGGACTGTCGGACTATATCTCATCGGGTATCCTTAAGAACATTGTGTGTCGCCCACGCCCGACGCATAGTGAGCCGTTGGAAGGCTTATTGCATATTGTGAATAACTACCACGGTGGGTTATACGGCTTTGTTTCCTCGCATGCAGCCAATACGATCTGCTGCACCCTTCTTTTTTCTTTAGTATGGCGGGATACGATTTCTTCGATTAGTCTGGGCGCGTGGACGTTGCTTGTATGCTGGTCTCGAATGTACTTGGGGGCACACTATCCTGCAGATATAATAGGAGGACTGCTCGTTGGAACAATCCTCGCTTTGCTTGGTTATTTTTGTCTCACTAAGAAAAAAGGTATATTCGTTGAGAGAAGTGCTTACTCTCGTGTCTACGATTGGTTACCTTGTATGACCTTGGTTATAACTTACGTGGTGTGTGGCTTGGCATAGCACCCGAGTCGTTAGGGTGTCGGAAGATAGGAGCACAACGTTTGCTATTACCGTCCTCAAGTTGACAATTCATATATTGGTTATACTGCTCCTTGGTCAGTACCCCTTTGAACTCTTGCATCTTTTGGTTGATCCGCTCAATCATCTCGGCTCTTGTGTTGGAGACACGGCGTGCCTTCGCATACTTGAGGTTGATCTGATAGATAGTGTCCCTCTGCTCTTGAGTGAGTTTTAGTTCATACTGCATCATGACGGTCTGTTTCTCGGCTTCTTCCTCCGCAGTACATCCACTGAAAGGCGGTCTTGGCGGCTGTGCCTTAACGCATAGGGCTAAGCAGATGAAAGACAAGAATAGTATTGTTCTCTTCATTGTATTGTATTCATTTTTCCTAAACATGCCTCAATGAATACAAACTCCATACCAATCAACAAGCCTTTCCGGAATTATACGCTTTTTGTATGGCCGGATGACCTTCTATATCGCCTTGGTTTTGTACTCCGCCAGCGAATACATGTCCTGCGAGACGGACATCGTCGTAGCAAGCAATCCATCCTTGCAGTCCATGTTCTGCGCCTTCTGGTGTAGAGGGTTCGTTCTCAGCCGCAGCGGTCAAGAGATAGATATCCTGCGGCTTATGTGGCGCGTAATACTTAGAGACGGTACGGTCGAGTAAGGCTTTGAGTTGCCCAGCCATCTCATAGTAGTAGATAGGGGTAGCAAAAGCGATGACATCGGCGTCGTTGATCTGTTCGACGATAGCAGGTGCATCATCTTTGACGGCACATTGGAAGGTCTGTTCGCATGCATAACAGCCTCGGCAGAAGTGGATATCCTTGCCGCGCAGGGAGATGTACTCTACTTGGTGTCCGGCTTCTTCTGCACCTTGAACAAACGCACGAGCCAACACATCGGAGTTGCTGTGCGGGCGCAGGCTCGTAGAGATTACTAATACATTCTTCATCATTTCTTGGGTTTTGTTTTACTCTGCAAAGATAGGGGAAATGGGTGGAATCTGCAAGGGGGTTTGGAGGGGATTTGGAGGGGGGTTCTTTGTGTTTGGGGTATTTTTACGGGGCTCTATGGGGTGGGTTCGTCTTTTGGAGTGGTAAACAGTGTCTAAAGCCGCTCTGAAAGCCCGATGAGAGTAGCATAAGGTAAGCACAATGGACCATGTATCTACCGTGTATCTACCGTGTATGTACCGTGTTTGTCTCGTCATAGGCCGCAGACAAGTTGGGGGCGGGGAGGTGCTGGGAAGCCTACCCCCTGCCCCCTCCCTAAAGGGAAGGGGGATTGTGGTCGCATGGCGACGGCGAAGGGGGAGCCTACCCCCTACCCCTCCCTAAAGGGCGGGGAGGTGATTGGTGTGAGGGGGATGTGAGGTTTATGGGAAAAAGTTTTGGGGAAGAAGGTTTTTTGTCTTACCTTTGTAGGCTAAATTGTGCGAGATAGAAGCAAGAAAAGAAGCATGATAAAACGACGGATTTGGGTGATAGTATTGATGTGTCTATTAGTTCATTACGAAGCAATGGCGGTAGATGTATTGGCATTGGCGGACAGTGTTGGTCGCTACGTTGCACCTTATGCGTCGGTGGGTAAGATGAAGGTCAATAAGATTCGCGTAAAGAATCAGACGGGCGTAGTAGACTTCACGCAGAATCTTAGTTGGGTGCCTATGCGTCCTGGCATGGTAGATACGATACACGCTATTGCTCGGCACTATGTTTTTGGGGGCCAGAAAGGTAAAGTGCTGGTGATGAGTAACGGATTCGAGGTATCGGAGTTGGTGCTCAATAGGTATCTTCCGGCATCACAACAGCGAACGCCTTATACACTGCATCGAACGATTCCTTTGGTACATAACACGTCTCTGCTGAACAGTCCCGAAGAGGGTTTGGCGGGGATACATCTTGCGGTGTGGGGGAGTCACGGATTGTACTTTAATCAGCCGCGTGAACTATGGATGTATCAGCGTGCGAAGTTGTTCACGACCGTGGAGGACCTCTTTACTTCATCGTTTACGATGCCGTTCTTAGTGCCTATGTTGGAGAATGCGGGTGCGGTGGTGCTTCAGCCGAGGGAGCGTGATATACGGCGGGAGGAGGTAGTGATTGACGAGAGCGATGTGGCGCAGGTGCGCTATGGGGTCGTGTGGACCTTGGCAAAGGACAGTGGTTGGGGGCGTAAGCCTGAGGACAAGCCTTTTATTGAGGGGGATAATCCTTTCCGGATGGGTGGTTATGCGCAGGCAAAGACTACGAAGGAGGCAGGGGATGCGGAGGTGTTTACCTACTTGGTGGATGCACCAAAAGCGGGCGAGTATGCGGTGTATGTTTCTTATAAGTCGTTTCCTAATAGCACAGAGAAGGCGCATTATACCGTTTACCATAGCGGGGTGGCCACATCTTTTGAGGTGAACCAACGCATGGGCGGAGGGACTTGGATCTATCTGGGCAGTTTTGCGTTTGGGGACAAGCGCGAGGAGAATAGGATAGAAGTGAGTACACTGGGCGATGGGGCATCGGTGGTGAGTACAGATGCCGTGAAGATAGGTGGCGGAATGGGTAGTGTGGCTCGCTATAAGAGTGAGTATCTGACAGGTAGAGACTTCAACGAAAAACAGAAGAAGCGTCTTAAGAAGATGCCTGCGTATCAGTTGCCGACCGATACGACGCTGCTTTACACGAGCGGGATGCCTCGATATATGGAGGGTGCGAGATACTGGTTGCAGTATGCAGGGATGCCTGATTCGGTGTATAACATTCGACATAGTACCTTCGATTATGCGGACGACTGCGGAGGTCGTGGGCGCTGGGTTAACTACTTGTCGGGCGGTTCGGAGGTTAATCCTCGGCAGGAGGGTTTAGGTATTCCTATTCATCTTTCTTTGGGGTTCCATACCGATGCCGGTGTGCGCAAGGGGGACAGTGTTATTGGGTCGATGATTATCTGCACGGGTTATAACAATGAAGGGCAGGAGGTTTATCCGACGGGCGTTAATAGATTGTCGGCACTTGACTTGGGGGATTGGGTTCAGTCGCAAGTAGTAGAGGATGTGCATCGTTGTTTTGCGCCCGAGTGGAGCCGGAGGGCTTTGTGCGAAGCGAATTATGCAGAGACGAGGATACCTGAGGTGCCGTCTATCATATTGGAGTTGCTTTCTCATCAGAACTTTGCGGATATGCGTTACGGTTTAGACCCTCGTTTCCGTTTTGTTGCAAGTCGGGCGGTTTATAAGGGGATTGTTCGGTATATCCATGCTCAATATGGGACACCGTATTGCATACAGCCATTGCCTGTGCAGGATTTTGGTATGCAGTATGTTCGGCGGGGCTCGGACAGTATATGCTTGCGTTGGGCAGAACGGGTGGATAGCCTTGAGGCAACGGCTCGACCGGAGTATTATATCCTCTATACAAGGACGGATGATGGGGATTGGGACAATGGGGTTGTGACTTATAACACATCTTATACGATGTCGTTGGAGCGTGGTGTGCGTTACGCTTTCCGTATTGTGGCAGCCAATAAAGGGGGTGTGTCGCTTCCGTCGGAGACTTTGTCGGCTTATCTTGCCAATGGGGAGCGGGGGCGTGTTCTTATCATCAATGGTTTTACGCGTGTAGGTGCACCTAACAGTTTCGAGTTGGACTCGACTTATGCAGGTTTCCATGGGGGATACGGTGTACCTTGGGGAACGGATATAGCCTATATCGGTGAGCAGTGGGAGTTTGAGCGTGGAAAGATTTTTAAGGATGACAACAATGCCGGTTTTGGTTCCAGTTATGCGGATAAGCAGGACCAGTTGTTTGTCGGTAACACTTTTGCCTACCCCACTATGCATGGCAAGGTGCTTCAATCGCTTGGTTATAGTTATCTCTCGTGTGCAGCGTCGGCTGTGGATAGCATATCGGGGGAGTTTGACTTAGTGGACGTCATCATGGGCTTGCAGAAAGAGACCGTGTTGGGTACGGAGAAACAGACGGTTATGTTTAAGCCGTTTGAGGCTGGACTGAGAAGGGCTATTTGTGGTTATACGGCACAGGGTGGGCGCCTACTTGTCAGCGGTTCGCATATCAGTGAAGAGTTGCAGCATGGGCTTAGTGCTACGAGTGAGGATAGACAGTTCTTGCTTAAGCAATTGCATTGTGAACATAGGATGAAGCATGGTTCACGGTTGGGGGTTGTACAGTTTGGCGGTAAGCAATACCACTTGCAGATGGAGCCTTCGGAGAGCATCTTGTATTGTGAAGAGATGGAAGGGCTAACGGATAAAGGGAAGGGTGCTGCTGTTGCGGCACGGTATGTGGATAGTGGCGTATGCGCTGGCGTATCGTATAAGGGAACGGATAGGACTTTGATGTTTGGGTTCCCGTTGGAGAGCGTTCAGGAGTTTGAGAGTATATACTCTGAGTGTATTCAATATTTATTCCATTAAAGAGATTATGACGAAGAAGAAAAAGGAGTTGCCGCTGTACGAGTCGGTAGAGATAACGGATGTGGCAGCAGAGGGTAAGGCGATGGCACGGATAGACGACTGTGTGGTGTTTGTTCCGTATTGCGTACCAGGGGATGTAGTCGATATACAGATAACGAAGAAGAAGCATAACTACATGGAAGGGCGTGTGGAGCGTTACGTTCGTTATTCGGAAGAGCGTTGTGAGGCAGTATGTAAGCATTATGGCGAGTGTGGTGGTTGTAAGTGGCAGATATTGCCTTACGAAGCCCAGTTGCGCTATAAGCAGAAGCAGATAGTAGATAACCTGACTCGTATAGGTAAGATACAGTTGCCTACCATATCGCCTATCTTAGGGTCGAAGCATATCTACGGTTACCGTAACAAACTGGAGTTCACCTTCTCGGATAAACGATGGGTTAGTTGGGATAAGATACACGAAGCGGGAGGTATCGAGAATGTAGTGAAGGACAATGGTGTAGGGTTTCATATCCCTAACTGTTTCGATAAGGTGCTGGATATCACAGAGTGCCACTTGATGGACGATACCAACAACAGGATACGCAATACGATACGGGATTATGCCAATGAACATAACCTATCGTTCTTTGACCTTAAACTACAGACAGGGTTGTTGCGCAATCTTGTTATCCGTAACAATCACAAGGGTGAATACATGGTTATTGTGGTGTTCGGCGAGGATAGGAAGGCGGAGCGAGAGGGTTTGATGAGCATGCTACATGATACGTTTCCGGAGATTGTGTCGTTGCTGTATGTGATTAACACGAAGTGCAACGATGTAATCAATGACTTAGAAGTGGTGACTTATTACGGAAAGGATTATATCCTTGAGGAGATGGAAGGGTTGCAGTTTAAGGTAGGTCCGAAGTCGTTCTACCAGACTAATACGGAGCAAGCGCATATACTATACCAAGTGGTTCGTCAGTTTGCTCAGTTGCGAGGGGAAGAGTTAGTGTTCGACTTGTATACGGGAACGGGTACTATTGCTAACTTTGTGGCTGGAATGGCGAAGCATGTGGTTGGCATAGAGTATGTACCCGAGGCGATAGAGGATGCGAAGGTCAATTCGCAACTGAATAAGATAGATAACACAGAGTTCTATGCAGGTGACATGAAGGATATCTTAACGGAAGAGTTCTTGCAGCGTCATGGTCGTCCTGATGTTATCATAACCGACCCACCACGGGCTGGTATGCATGAGGATGTGATTCGTACGATACTGCTGGCTGCTCCTCGCAGGATAGTGTATGTCAGTTGCAATCCAGCGACACAGGCAAGGGACTTGGCTTTGTTGGATGCTGATTACCAAGTGACACGGGTTCAGCCGGTTGATATGTTCCCTCATACTCAGCACGTGGAGAATGTGGTATTGCTGGAGTATCGAGGGGTTTAGGGGTTTAGAAGTTTGGACGTTTATAGGTATATACATATCGCTACTAATCAATATTATTCAATAATTTAATTCTTATCATTATGAAGAAGATTATTTATGCCTTTATGGCGGTGGTTGCATTGAGTATGATATCGTGCAACAAGACAGGAAAGAACGAGCCTAATGCTCCGAAACAGGATTCCACCTTTGTATCTCAGGCTTTGAAGTATCAAGTAGAATGCAACGAGATGCTGTTCCAGTATGTAGACGTTAAGTTAGAGTACATTGAGTATCCGGACTCTAACAGTATCAAGAGTGTAAACCTGACGGGTGCATGGGAGAGCGAGTCTTATGAAGCATCGAAAGGTGTATTCGGTATTCGTCTAACGATAGAGCCTAAGGAAGGGGTTACGTTACCTGATGACTTGGCTGATGCTGTGTTCGATAAGACGAACGGTGCCTATATGTATGTCAAATATGGTTTCCGTGATGTCTACAAAGAAGGGTATGACACAGAGTACACTTATCGAGAGTTTGGGCATATTGACCTTCGTGGGAAGGGAGCCTATAAGAACGAAGTCACTGCTGATGTCATTCGTGATTTCTCCATGGAGAATGCATACAACTATGAGTGTGATGGAACATACATTTCTCAGAGCAGTATAAGGGATTTCTGGGATAGAAGGAAATAGTTGAGTATTTGATACTTAAAGGCAATAGTCTACGGCATACGTCGTAGGCTATTGTTTTTTTTATTGTATGCTTAAACGAAAAAAAATAGTTCGATAAGCGAACTATTATTCAAGGAAAAGTTGTACCTTTGCAGGCGCAAAAGGTTGGGTAGTTATACAGACTACCTTTAGTCATCATGAAAGAAGAAGAAATGCCGGAATTGGGCAGCACAGTAGGTAAGTTGCGGGATGTTATCACACAGAACTTGCGACGTCGTTTTGCTCAGTATGAAGGCGTACATTTGACGGTAGAGGAGTATATCTTACTGTACCGAATACAGAAGGAGAAAGAGAGCACAATCTTACAAGACTTAGTCGATCTAACAGGCAAGAGCAAATCGACTGTGTTGCATATTGTAGACTCGATAGAGCAGAAAGGTTTACTACATCGAGCCGTTAATCCCAAAGACCATAGAGAGAATCATCTTATCATCACCCCAGAGGGTGAGGAAGTGTTTGCTGCGCACTATGAGATGGAGAAGGCATTAACCCGTCAGTTGTTACGTGGAATATCGTCACGACAGATTGAGTCGTTTCTCAAGACTATTGAGAAGATAAAGAGCAATAATTAGCAGGTAACCCATACGGGTCTTGCGCCCCGAACGACACGATAGCGTGTCGTCTCCACATTGTTACTTTCCAATTAAATAGTTCGTATTTCTAACTAATTGTATCCATAGTAAATAGTTCGTATTTCTAACTAATAAAGGTATGTATAGAAGGTATTTTAGTTTGTTAATGGTCTGTTGCTGTATAAGTTATGCAGTGGCAGAGGTTCGTGTGTTGAGCATAGAAGAGATGTTCGAGATGGCGGACCAGAATAGTGTTGCTATTCGTGCAAGTCGGACAGCAGCCCAAGAAGCCGAGCAAGCGGTGAAGGTGAGCAAGAACGGTTATATGCCGGACATTCACTTCTCGGCATCGGCGAGTTACATTGGGAATGTGTGGGTGGCAGACCGAGACTTCAAGAACGGTCAGACCTACGAAAGTCCGCACTTGGGTAATCAGTTTGCGATCGATGTAGAGCAAGTGCTGTATGCTGGTGGGGCGGTAATGAACAGTGTTAAGATCAGTGAGTTGCAGGCAGAGTTGGCTAAGTTGAACATTGAGACACAGACACAAGAAGTGCGTAACTTGCTTGTGGGGCACTATCTTGATTTATACAAGTGTCGTAATGTATTGAAGGTGTATGACAACAACATCGAGTTGATGCAGCAAGTGATAGATGACATGCGGGCTAAGGCGGAGGCAGGTATTGCGTTGGACAATGATATTGTGCGGTATGAGTTGCAGAAACAGAACCTTATCTACCTTCGTACTCAGTTACAGGGGACAATTGCGATATTGAATAATCAGTTGGTCGTAACTCTTGGTTTGCCGACAGGGACAGAGATTATGCCGGATGAGGGATTGTTGGCTCAAGAACAGGCGATGAGTGATGAGAGCAGTTGGCAAGAGAAGGCAGACGTTAACTCGAACGCTATAAAGAGTGCGGCTAAGGGTGTGGAGATCAGTGAGCGAGCCGAGAAGTTGAGTAAGTCGGGGTGGATACCAAAGATCGGTTTGGTTGCATCGAACCACTTGGATGGGCCTTTCACCTACGATATGCCTCCGATAGATAAGAACGTTAATGTATGGTATGTGGGTATAGGTCTCAGTTACGACATTGGCAGTTGGTATAAGACTACTCGCGAGGTGAAACATAGTCAGGTCGCTTTACAAAGCGCTAAGGACCAACAGGCGGTAGTGGAAGAGCAGATAGACTTGGCTGTTCAGGCAGCATATACTCGCTATATCGAGTCGTTTGAGCAGTTGCGTACTCAGCAGAAGAGTGTGGAACTGGCAACGGATAACTACAATGTGATAGCCGATAGATACGACAATGGACTGGTGGTGATAACGGACTTGATAGATGCAAGTAACGCAAAGTTATCGGCTGAGGTGGGACTGACTAATGCGCAGATAGATATTGTCTGCAACTACTATACACTGCGGTATGTGTCGAACACGCTGTAAGGATCAATGTTTAATTTTTAATTTTTAATTTTTAATTCCGTTAAAATTCAAGTTATTATGAAACGTCATACAAAGAAGATTATCTACAATTGTGTTATTATCATCTGTTTGTTAGGTGGTATAGTATGGACCGTGTGCCATTTTGTACATTTTGGCAAGGTAGAATATACGGACAATGCACAGATTAGGCAGGATATTGCACCTGTGAATGCTCGTGTACAAGGCTTTATCGAAGAGGTACGGTTTGATGATTATCAGCATGTGAAAAAGGGGGATACTTTGGTTATCATAGAGAGTGCTCCGTACCGACTACAGGTAGCGCAGGCTGAGGCTAACTATCAGAATGCGTTAGCAGGTAAGGTGGTTACGAGTGCGTCTATCTCGACTACCGCTAACAACTTGGCAGTGTCGGATGCTACGATAGAAGAGGCACAGATACGGCTCAAGCAAGCCGAGAAGGACTATCAACGATACCAAACCTTGTGTGAGAAACGGGCTGTTACTCAGCAACAGTTGGACAACGCTAAGGCAGACTACGAGGCAGCAAAAGCGAGGTATGACATGTTGAGTAGGCAAAAGACGAGTACCTCTTTGGCAAAGGACGAGCAGACGGTTCGGTTGGACCAGAATGTGGCGACGATAGCGATGGCTGAGGCAGCAGTAGACTTGGCTCGTCTTAACTTGTCGTATACGGTAGTGCTTGCGCCTTGTGATGGGGTAACGGACAAAAAGAAGATACAAGTTGGGCAGTTGGTTCAGCCTGGTATGTTGCTCCTTAATGTGGTAGATACTAAGAATGCTTGGGTTACCGCCAACTATCGTGAGCGTCAGTTGCGCCACATAGAAGAGGGCGCAGAGGTACGGGTGAAAGTAGATGCGCTACCCGATGTTCGTTTGACTGGGCATGTGGAGCGGTTGAGTCAGGCTACGGGTGCGAGTATGGCACTCAATCCGAGCGATAATGCGACGGGTAACTTCATCAAGGTAGAGCAGAGAGTACCTGTTCGTATCAGTCTGGCAGAGAACGATTCGAGTGTATTGAGTCGTTTGCGTAGCGGATTGAATGTAGAGTGTGAGGTGCTTTATTAGCGATTGATTATGGAAGGGCCACAGGTATCTCAGCCTTTTAGCATCCCTGCGATGCGGGAGTTTGTTCCTCGCAAGATACAGCCGTGGATATATATATTGATGGCTTGTACCTTTCAGTTATCGTCGGGACTGTATATGGGCGGGATGAGCACGATGGTAGGTGAGCACTCGCTGCTGCGTGAGGACCTCACTATGTGCTTGTATTGTAACTTAGCGGGAATGGCATTGTATTTCCCTATACTGTTCCGCATGAAGTTTCGTTTCACGAATAAGACGCTGCTTATGGGTGCGGCGTTGGGTGTCATTGTGTGTGATATAGCGACCATGTATGTTGAGTTCTTGCCGTTACTATGGTTGATATGTTTTATCGAGGGGTGTTGCAAGATACAAGGTACTTTTGAGTGCATGAGTACGATACAGTTGTGGATGACGCCTAAGCGGGATTTCACTATCTTCTTTCCGATGTTGCATATCATTGTGTTGAACAGTATTCAGGTGAGCGATTACTTTGCGACATGCTTCACGGAATATCTGCACTGGACTTGCTCGCACTGGTTGATGATTGGTCTGATGCTCTGCAACCTATTGTTTCTTGCTACCTGCACGAGGCATGTGCACATCGGTAAGGCGATGCCGTTGTACGGGATAGACTGGTTGGGTGCCTTGATGTGGGCAGCGTTTTTCTTGCAGGTGACTTATCTGTTCAACTATGGGGACCACTATAACTGGTTGGATTGGGATGCATTACCTTGGTTAGCAGCGAGTTCGATATTAACCTTAGGGGCGTGTATCTGGCGTATGCGGGTTATTCGTCACCCATACTACGCTCGTGAGATGTGGCGCTTTCACCCGCGTTATTTTCACTTGCTGCTATTGGCTTGCATCATAGAAGTGATACTGGGGTGTGAGTCGGTGTTGGAGGAGATATTCTTTGAGAGCGGCATGCACTACGAGGAGATGTCGACGGCTCGATTGGACTGGTTGGCAGTGGGAGGTATCACTTGTGGGTGCTTGTTCTGCTGGCTATGGTTGCACCGTTGGCAACAGTCGTATTTCCGTTTGATAACGATAGGTGTGGCGGGTATTGTGGCTTATCTGCTTCTCTTTTACACGACTATATCGACCGATATCAACATAGAACGGATGTACCTGCCGGTGTTCTGCAGGGGTTTTGCATCGGCTGTGACGGGTGTAACGATGATGGTTGCATTACATGATATGATGAACTTTATGCTCTTCTTTCAGGCGTTGTCGGTGTTTCAGGCGATACACTTGTATGTAGGCGGTGTGTTGGGTTCGGCTCTGTATTCGACATGGGTTCGGTATACGGTGAACGACAACATCAGTCGTTACGGTGAGTTGCTGGATACGGCAGCGGCGAGCAGTCGTACGGCGGCGGAGTTTGGTGAGTATGTGGGTCATTATATGGAGCAGATGCAGATGATATCGGTGAAAGAGATACTGGGTTGGCTGGTGATAGTGAGTCTGTTTTTCTTCCTGCTGTTGTTGTTCCATGATATGCCCGCTCGGCGTGAGTTGAAGCCGTTCCCGACATGGGAGAAGGTGAAGAAACAGATGGCAAGTATGGTGGGGATGAATTAACAATTAACAATTAACAATTAACAACACGGTTGATACATACGAGTCTGACGGCTCGGAGGACACGGGGGCGTGTAGTCACCATATTGCATAGCTGCTTTCCCGCGGGCGAGGCGCCCGCGTCCCCAAAGTACGGTCTGGAGTCGTTTGGATTTGGGTGAAAATTGGGGTTTGGAATGGAGGTATTTTGGGTTTGTTTTGAGGTCGTTTTTGGGTCGAAAAGACGGTAATTCGTGGGTTCTTCGTGAAAAGTAGGCAAAAATCGGCGTAAAGGCAGTCTGGAAGCGGCTTAAGAGTAGGGAGAAAGTAGCATAAGGTAAGCTGTATCTACCGTGTATCTACCGTGTATCTACCGTGTTTGTCTCGTCCTGTGCCGCAGACAACCTCGGGGCAGGTCGGGGAAGGTTGGGGGATTGATGGAATATGTGCAGGATATTTGCAGGGAATAAATCTTTTGTGTACCTTTGCGAGTTGCGGAGGAGTGGGATAACCGATGGGGAGATGTGCGGGGAGTCCTCTTATATAAACAACACTAAATCAGCGTAAAGCAAAGAAAAGACATGGGCAAAAGTAAGACCGCAGGTGCATCTTATTACCAAGGTATTTCCCGAATATTCACATCAGCGTACATGCCTCGCTGGGGCGTGTTGCTATTAGACCTCTTCTTATGTGCGGTGGCGTACATAGTCAGTTACGCCATTGGGCAGAACTTGTTCCACTACGGCTTCGAGTCGTCTTGGCCATTGTGGCAGCAGATGTGCCTATTGATGGGCTTTCAGTTGCTGTTCTTCATCGTGTTTAGAACCTATTCGGGTATACTTCGTTACTCGACATTCGTGGACACGATTCATGTATTGCTCGCAGTAGTCTTGGCGGGCGTATGTAACCTCATCGTGAACGCCATGATAGCGCACGCAACGGGTCAGGCGGTACTGCTTAACACGCTGCCTATTATGTACATCTTTGTGGCGTTCTTGCTGCTATTCTGCCTGCGTGTGGGCGTGAAGACGCTGTACGAGACGGTCAGCAAGAACAACAACACGAAGGTACTGATATACGGGACACAGTCGGCAGGAATAGCCATAGCCAAGATGCTTCGCAGTTCGATGGACGCACATTATCGGCCTGTGGGATTCATAGAGGACGACAATAAGCGGGATATGCATACGCTATTGGGCATGAGTGTGTATCACTTGGACGACAAGTTGATACGGAAGATGGAGGCGAAGGGCGTGAAGGACGTGATAGTGTCTCCGCTTAAGATGAAGAGCATTGTGCCAAGTAGGGACTTAGCGATCTTCTTGGACAACAATATCCATGTGCTGACGGCTCCGAATGTGAGCGAATGGCACGAGGACGACGATGCGAAGGAGCAGAGTAAACGGTTGCTTGCGATTAACTCGATACAGATAGAGGACCTGCTGGAGCGTCCGGAGATACACATCAATACGGAGAATGTGCGTAACACGCTGAAAGGTAAGACGGTGCTGGTGACCGGTGCGGCGGGTAGTATCGGCAGCGAGTTAGTTAGGCAAGTGCTGACTTTTGAGCCGTATTCGGTTGTGTTATTGGAGCAGGCAGAGTCGCCATTGCACGACTTGACCTTGGAGTTGAGGCATCAGTTCCCTAACCAGCACTTGGTAGCGACTATCGCTGATGTGCGGGACAGAGAGCGTGTAGAGGAGGTGATACGCAACTATCGACCAGATATTATCTACCATGCGGCTGCGTATAAGCATGTGCCATTGATGGAGGACCATCCGAACGAGGCTATACGCGCCAATGTGAGCGGTACGAAGAATGTGGCGGATATGGCGGTGAAGTATGGCGTGGAGCGGTTTGTTATGATCTCCACAGATAAGGCGGTGAACCCAACCAACATCATGGGTGCAAGCAAGCGTATTGCTGAGATATACGTTCAGTCGTTGTTCAAGAAGTTAGTTAAGGAGAATCCGAATTGCACGAAGTTTATCACTACTCGCTTCGGGAATGTGTTGGGAAGCAATGGAAGTGTCATTCCGTACTTCAAGAAGCAGATAGCAGCGGGCGGTCCGGTGACGGTGACGCACCCAGACATCATCCGCTATTTTATGACGATAGCCGAGGCGTGTTGCTTAGTACTTGAGGCAGGTACGCTTGGGAATGGCGGTGAGATATTCGTGTTCGACATGGGTCATCCGGTGAAGATTCTCGACTTGGCCAAGAACATGATCCGGCTGGCAGGTTTCGTGCCGGAACAGGATATACAGATCGTATTCACGGGCTTGCGTCCTGGTGAGAAGTTGTATGAGGAGTTGCTCAATAAGAAAGAGACGACCTTGCCGACGGCTAACCCCAAGATCATGATAGCGAAAGTGAGAGAGTTTCCTTTCGATGAGGTAGAGAAAGAGGTGGATGAGTTGATCCGTCTTAGTCATGAGGAGAAGCCTTTCTTGACGGTAACGCACATGAAGCAGATTGTACCGGAATATATCAGTCAAAACAGTATCTACGAACAGTTAGACGGTTCACGCGCAAACGGCTAAGACAGACTATGCTAATCGATCTATTCACTCAGTATCCACAGACGCTTATTGCAATCAGTTTCTTGGTTGGTTTGTGCTGTATGCCTGTGGTGCGCGAGATTGCCAAGAAGAAGCAGTTTGTGGTAAAGCCCAATAAGCGAACGAGTCACACAGGAGAGGTACCAAGTATTGGAGGACTGGATATATGTTTCAGTTTCCTTACTGCCTATCTATTGTTTGAAGTGGACACTACGCTTGTTAGGCAGTCGCAGTTTATCCTGATTGGTGTACTGACGATTACTATGATTGGTTTCACGGATGACATCTTGGACCTTAGTCCGTTGAGCAAGTTATTAGGCGAGATGTTGGCAGGTATTGCGCTGATTGTTTTTGCGGATATACGACTGACTAACCTGCATGGGTTCTTTGGCGTCGGAGAGATCAACATCGTGTGGAGTTACCTACTGTCGTTCTTTGTGTTGGCGGCTATTGTGAATGCACTGAACTTGATTGACGGTATCGACGGTTTGGCTTCAGGTTTGGGCATACTATACTGCGCCTGTTTCGGAATTTATTTCCACCTGTGCGGCAACCTGCATTGGGCTGCGCTGGCATATAGCATGATTGGTAGTCTTGCAGTGTTCTTCCTATACAATGTGTTTGGGCGTAAGAAGCGTAAGATATTCATGGGGGACTGTGGTTCGTTGCTGCTGGGATATATCTTGACGGCGTTTGTATTCCATTTCTGTGAGATGAATGCGTATCACGAAGTGCCGGACGAGATGCTGTGCAAGGCGGCTCCGTCGGTGGCGATATGCATACTGAGTATTCCTTTGTTCGACACCGTACGAGTGATGTTCACTCGTATCAAACATAAGCATTCGCCTTTCTTGCCTGACAAGAACCATGTGCATCACTTGTTGTTGCGTATCGGTTTGAACCACCTACAGACGACATGCGTGCTGCTTAGCGTATCGTTAGTGTTTGTGGGGCTTGCGTTTATTGGGCGCAACTGGAATGTCTGGCTGCTGCTTGGGGTCGACTTTGCCTTATGCATGCTGCTGACATGGGTACTCTGGCGAGTGGTGGACAAGAAAACTGCACAAGAGCATGATTAGCGTTGAGCACGTCAGTTTAGAGTTCTACTCTAAGTCAATCTTAGAGGATATCTCTTTCCTCGTCAACAGGAAGGACAAGATTGCTATTGTCGGTAAGAACGGTGCGGGGAAGACCACGCTGCTTAGGTTAATCAAAGGGGAGTATGAGCCTACGGCTGGTAGTATCTCTTACGATAAGAACATCAGTATTGGCTATCTGCCTCAGCAGATGCAGCATGCCGAGGGGACGACTGTAAAGGAGGAAGTGCGAAAGGCTTTTCAGCATGTGCTGGACGTTAAGGAGACGATAGCCCAACAGACGGAAGAGTTAGGCAAGAGGGATGATTATGAGTCGGAGGACTATCAGAGACTGATTGACCAACTGACCTACAACAATGAGTTATTGCAGTTGTTGGGTGAACAGAACTTTGATGGAGAGATGGAGAAGACTCTTATGGGCTTAGGGTTTGAGCGCAAAGACTTTGACCGACCCTGTTCGGAGTTCTCCGGAGGGTGGCGCATGCGCATCGAGTTGGCTAAGATACTGTTGCAGCATCCCGACTTATTGCTACTGGATGAGCCTACCAACCACCTCGATATTGAGTCAATACAGTGGTTGGAGGATTTCTTGAAGGCGTCGCAGAGTGCAGTCTTGTTGGTGAGTCACGATAAGAAGTTCATTGACAATGTGACCAATCGCACTATCGAGATCACTCTTGGGCGTATATATGACTATAATGTGAACTATTCGCATTTCCTCGAACTGCGTAAAGAGAGGCACGAGCAACAGGTGCGTGCCTATCTCAATCAGCAAAAGATGATCCAAGAGACGGAAGAGTTTATCGAACGCTTTCGGTACAAAGCCACTAAGTCGGTGCAAGTGCAGTCGCGCATCAAGCAGTTGGAGAAGTTAGAGCGATTGGAGGTTGACATAGAGGACACCTCTCGACTGAACCTGCGTTTTCCGCCCGCACCACGAAGCGGGGACTTTCCTCTCATTGTGGAGGACCTGCGCAAGGACTTCGGTGACCACACTGTATTCTCGGGTGTCACTTTTACAATCCGCCGAGGAGAGAAAGTGGCGTTTGTGGGAAAGAACGGTGAGGGTAAATCGACGCTGGTCAAATGTATCATGGGACAGTTGGACTACATGGGTTCACTCAAGGTGGGACATAATGTGAAGATAGGTTATTTCGCGCAGAACCAAGCGTCGTTGCTTGACGGAGAGGCGACTGTCTTCGACACAATCGACCGTGTAGCCGTGGGCGACATACGCACGAAGATACGCGATATCCTCGGTGCGTTTATGTTTGGCGGAGAGGCAAGTGAGAAGAAGGTTAAGGTCCTCTCAGGCGGAGAGCGCAGTCGACTGGCAATGATCCGATTGTTGCTCGAGCCTTGCAATCTACTTATCCTCGATGAGCCAACCAACCACCTCGACATACCCTCCAAGGACGTACTGAAAGCCGCATTGCAAGACTTCAACGGGACAGTCATCTGCGTCAGTCACGACCGTGACTTCCTTGACGGGTTGGTCAGCAAAGTGTATGAGTTCGGTGGCGGTAAGGTAAAGGAACACCTCGGTGGCATATACGACTTCCTACAGGCGAAGAAGATTGACTCTTTGCAGGAGTTAGAGAAGAAAAGCGCCGCCCCTTCGCAGCAGAAACAGGTTACCGTCACTACCGGTGCGCAGGACTATGCCACCCAGAAGGCGGAAGCAGCAGCACGGCGTAAGCGCGAGAAGCAGATTGCTGAGACGGAGGCGGCTATTGCCAAGTTGGAAGCAGAGCAGAAGCAATTAGAGGACTTGATGGTTTCTCCCGATCAACAGACACAAGAGAACTTTAAACGCTATGAGAAGATCAAACACGAGATAGAACAACGTATGTATGAGTGGGAGATCCTTAGCGAAGAGGTATAAAGAGATTGGCTCGTCCTTTGAACAGTTTATTTAGGCAACAACGACATCCATTCCAACAATAGTATGAACGATATCATCGACTACATCTTGTCTTTCTTACTCTACGGCAACACCGAAGCCGCCAAGCGTGTCGGTTATACCGATGACGCTACGCTCTTTGAACAGTATGAGGTGGTTATTGTGCCTAATCATCACCTTGGCAAAGACCTTGTCTATCCCGATTTCGATAGTCCCGTGGTGGAACAAGTAGGCAAGACGCATGTCATCCGTACCGACATCGTATACAACACTTTCTTTTTCATCTCGCGTGCCGAAGAACTGATCAACCCTAAACGTGACGAACATGGTCGTTTTTCGGCAAAGAACTCTATCCTTGGGCAGAACAACAGACTGCTTATCCCACTCGTTGACGAGTACGCACATCTGCTGATGAAGTTGCTCAACCTACCCTCACCTGCACCTTGTTATAGCCATATCTATCTCACTCATGACATTGACTCTATTGCATGCTATCGACACCTACGCGGTGCGCTTGGCGGCATCAAGCGGGGACAGATAAAACAGGTTATCAAGAGTTTTCATGACATACATCAAGACCCTATCTACACATTCCCTTGGCTGATGGAGCAAGATAACCAACTGCCAAACGCAACGCAGGTTTACTTTGTGAAACGCACACACGGACGGGGCTATGACTATCCGCAATACTGTCTTAGAGGGCATGACTACCAACAACTTAAGTCGGTAATACAAAGCGATAACGCTATCCTCGGGCTTCACTCGAGTTACTACGGCGGTCTGCCATCGATGGATAAGTGTACCGATATTCCTAACTGGCAATACCATCGCAGTCACTATCTGCGTTGCTCCATCGATCAGATGCAGCGCCTTGCCGATGCCGGTGTCTCCAATGATTTTACTATGGGTTTCCCTGACCGAATAGGTTTCCGTCTGCAGACCTCACGCCCTGTGCGTTGGATCAATCCCAAGACGATGACGCTGACTAACCTCACGCTTCACCCACTGACCATCATGGATTGCACATTGAGTAACGCTAACTACATGAACCTCAACGAAGACGAAGCATATTTCTCATCCGAGGAACTCCTTGACCGTGTCCGCCGCTATGCCGGAGAAGTCGTGTTGCTTTGGCATAATAGTATCTTTGCTAATGTGCCTTATCAGCAGTCGTTATATGTAAAGTTACTTAAAGGTCTGCGTCACTACTCTCACCACGAAGAACAAGAATAGACATGCCTAGCCGCCAGTTCAAAATACTCACTATCGTAGGTGCACGACCTCAGTTTATAAAAGCCGCTATGTTCAGCAGAGCGGTGCAGCAGTATGCTGAAAGGCACACTGAGATAAACCTTGAGGAAAAGATAATCCATACCGGACAGCACTACGATTATCTCATGAGCGAGACCTTCTTCAACGAACTGCATATCCCTGCACCTGCATACAATCTTGGATGCACTCTACCACCACAACAGATGGCAGAACACATCGTTCCCATATTAGAACAAGAGAGACCTGACTATGTTGTCGTTTTCGGAGACACCAACTCAACTCTTGCTGGAGCACTCGCAGCACACCAATGCTCTATTCCCATTGCGCACATAGAAGCTGGATTGCGTAGCCATAACCTCAGTATGCCCGAAGAGAACAACCGTATTGCGACAGACCAACTATCTTCCCTGCTATTCTGTCCCACACACCAAGCTGTACACAACTTACAAGAAGAAAGCATCATAGACAGCGTTCATTATGTGGGAGATATTATGCTTGATGCCGCAATGGTCTTTGGAGAGATAGCAGAGCGTAAATCAACCATACTCTCACAACTCAGTCTCACTTCCAAGCAATATATTCTCTGCACCATTCACCGTGCCGAGAACACTAACGATCTCACACGGTTACACAACATACTCACGGCTCTTGCGCAGATAGACGAGAACATCATCTTACCCACCCACCCACGCACGGCACATATTCTCCAAGAGCATACGGAACTGCAAGACATCATATCACAAGCACCACATATCCACTGTATTGACCCTGTTGGATATCTTGATATGATAATGTTAGAGCGCAACGCCACACATATACTTACCGACTCTGGCGGAGTACAGAAAGAGGCATACTTTCACCGTGTACCATGTATTACCTTACGCAACGAGACAGAATGGACCGAGACTGTGCAAGCAGGATGGAACATCATTGCTGGCACTGACCCACGACATATCATAGATGCCTATCATAAATCTATGCCTCGAGTTCCAATTACCGAATATGGCAATGGACACACCGCACAAGCAATTGTTGATATACTATGCCAAAAAAGCTACTAATCATATCCGATGGCTTCAATCGTCCGTTGTATGGACCTCGAATGACCCAACTCTGCAAGTACCTTAATGCCAAGGGATGGGATATCACACTCATAACGGAACAAATCAATGGAGAAAACTATGCTGTGCCAAATTGTCGGTTTATGGCTATGCCATACTACTCTAAGAACCATTTTATCAAGTATATACAGTGGTTGTTAGATAAGTTATTCGGATTTAAAGATTACCGTCTTTATTCCTTTGCCAAGAAAAAACTCTCAAAAGACAATTTCTCATTGATACTATGCAGTTCATTTAACCTATTCCCTCTGCCAACGGCTTATCGCATAGCAATAGAGGAACAGGTCCCGTTTATTGTGGATTTGCGGGACATAACAGAACAATGGAATTCGGATAGCTATATTGCTTCTAAAATACACCTATCTCGTCGCTTAAAGAGTCAATTGGTACATCTCTATGAAAACAAGTGTATAAGAACACGCAATACCATTCTGCAACATGCCGATTGTGTGACTACTATCTCGCCTTGGCATCAGCAGTTTTTGCGCAACCTCAACCCTAATACCCTTCTTATATACAATGGGTTTGATCCTGACCTTTATTATCCGACAAGTATTCCGACACAACAGTGTATTATTACTTATATTGGCAGACTGTATGACTTTAAGTCACGCAATCCGCAACTATTCTTAGAGGCTATACGAGACCTAGATACAGCACAACTTATATCATCAACTTCGCTACATATTGAGTTCCATATCGAGCCTTATATGGTTGTCCCATTACAAGAATGGGTAAAGCAATTGGGTATAGCTAAATACTTTCACATTAGCGGCTACATTCCGCGAACTGAAGCATTCTCTCTTCTACAGAAGTCATCTATCAGTTTACTCTTTGTTGCAGCACCTTCCTCGACATCACCTCATGGTGTCATGACCACCAAGTTCTTCGAAGCACTCGGTTGCGAGAAGCCCGTACTATGCTGTCCTTCCGATGAGGGATGTCTTGCGCAGGCCATTCACGACACCAACGCAGGTCTTGCCTCATCGAATGTAGAAGAGATCAAGGCATTCATCTTAGACAAGTACCACGAGTGGCAAGCCAATGGCTATACCCATCAGCCCGTCATCAATAAAGAACAGTTCTCTCGTCAGCACCAAGCCGAACAATTTGAGGAGTTGTTTCTATCCCTTATCAATAAGTAATCATGCCCGTAGTCAGCGTCATAGTACCCATCTTCAATGCCGAGCCTTACTTGGCACGATGCCTTGAGTCGATACTCTGCCAGACGCATCGAGACCTGCAGGTCATCCTTGTAAACGACGGTTCTACCGACAACAGTCTTGCTATCTCAGAGCATTATGCCCAGACCGATACGCGCATCGAGGTGTATTCGCAGCCCAACGCAGGTCAGTCGGCGGCACGTAACAACGGCATGCGTCATGCCTCGGGAAAGTACCTATCGTTTATCGATGCCGATGACTACATCGACCCTGACTTCTATGAGACCCTACTCCACGCCTGTCAACCCGATACGGATGTGGTGCAAATAGGTTACCGCCGTGTGCAAGCAGAGCAAGTCATCTCGGAGCAAGTGCCAAGCACTTTCTATCGATACACGACCCCTTGGATGCGCCTTTACCGACGGGACTTCCTCACACGCCATAACCTCACCTTTCCCGAGGGCATGATATATGAGGATGTGCTCTTCTCGTTAGACCTTTGGTATGCTCGTCCGACCTACAAGATGCTGCACTATACCGGTTATAACTACCGACTCAATCCCCACTCTACCACCTCCACACACAATCGTGACGCAGAGCAGACTCTCTATGCTGCCATTCGACAGCGGTATGCCGCTACCCACGATTGGCGACTGCGACTATTAACTATCTATACATATATCCGACTCAAATCACACTTTTATAAGTCATGAAACATACACTTTCCACACTCTTCATCCTGCTTACCACAACCATTACCGTTAGCGCCTCCACCTATTATGCTTCCCCAACGGGTTCGGGCAACGGCACTTCGTATTCCAAACCTTGTTCGCTGAGCAACGGCATCAGTAAACTATCCCAAGCCGGCGACACCCTTTATCTCTTGGGTGGGCAATACGACTTGGACAATACCAAGATAAGCAACATAGTAGGCAGCAAGACTGCTTATATCGTTATCTCAGCCTACCCTGGCGAGAAAGCGATACTCGACTTCCGAACAACGACTTATGGCACACGCGGACTGCAGATAAACAGCGGTTGTTCCTATCTGCACATCAAAGACCTCACACTCAGATACTCGGGCAAGAACAACCTATACAACGAGGGTAGTTATTGCTTATTCGAAAACCTCGATATCTATGGCAGTGCCGACACGGGTTGTCAGATGAAGGTAGGTGGAAACAACACGATTAAGAACGTCGACTCACACGATAACTTCGACTATGAGTTGGACAAGTCAGGTAACTTGACACAGTGTGACTTCGGCGGCAATGCGGATGGCTTTGCCGATAAACAACACGACGGAGCACCAAACCACTACATTGGTTGCCGCAGTTGGAACAACTCGGACGACGGTTGGGACTTCTTCCAGCGTGTCACGACAGGCGAAACAATCATCGAGCAATGTATATGCTACAAGAATGGGCCTACCACCTATGACATGCGCAATCACCCTCGCTACAACACCGACAAGACTTGGTTCGACCAATTCACGAACGGCAAGACCGTGACCGATGCCGATGGCAACAGCGTCTATGTGACATTGGACAACTATCCAAACATGGGCAATGGCAATGGCTTTAAGTTAGGCGGAAACAGCACTGTACATAATGTACTCGTACACCACTGTCTCTCTGTGGCTAATACCGTCAAAGGGTACGACCAGAACAGTGATGCGGGAGCGGTTCGGCTCTACAATAACACGGCTTACCTAAACAATTCGGACTACAGTTTCTACAACTCCAACGGCTGTACGCTCGACATTGAGAACTGTATCAGTTTCAAGTCGAAGAGCAATAACACCTTCAACAAAGATATTGTCAAGACCAATAAGAACAACACTTGGTCCAGTGGCTTCACGGTATCAGCCTCCGACTTTCAGTCGTTGGACACGACCCAGATCTTGGCTGCACGGCAGTCGGACGGCAGTCTAAGCGAGGGCACACTCTTCCGCTTGGCCTCGGGTTCGTCGCTCATAGACGCAGGCGTGGATGTAGGATTGTCCTACATGGGCACTGCGCCCGACCTTGGGTGCTACGAGAGCGACGGACTGCTCCACCCTACTATCTCTTGCACATCGAACAACGAGGAGCAATGGGTGCAGCAGAACAACGCTATCGCCAACATCATATTCCAATGGGGAGGTTCGGCTACATCGCTTACTTGCAGCACCTTACCTGCAGGCATCACCTCTGCAATCAACACCACGGCTCGTACGCTCACGCTTTCGGGTTCGCCCACAGCCGCCGGCACACACACTATAACCATCAGCACAGTAAGTGAGACCGAGGAAGTGAACACCCTTACAGCCACTATCCATGTGAAAAGCAGCAGTGCCCATCGCATTGGCTATGTCACTACACTCTCGTGCGAGGAAGATAAGGCACTCCTTCAATGGTTGCAAGGCAGCGATTCGATTGTGATAACCGAACTGGACGCTACCAGTACCTCGAACGATTATTCGCAGTACGAAGTCCTTGTGTTAGGTCCTAAGCCGAGCAGCGGTGCCGCCGCCTTCTCGGGTCTGAAAGGATACGACAAGCCTATGCTGGTGCTTAAACCCTTTCTCTTTAAGAACTCGGTATGGAATTGGGGCACGGCCGTTAATACACAGGACCTGAGTATCTCTATCTCCGACACCACCCACACCCTCTTCCGAGGCATCACCTGTGGCGAGGAACAGACCATTCAACTGTTCTCCTCATGCACCACGAATGCGGTTACAGCCATCAACGGATGGACCAATGCCGAGGTAGCGACCCTCGCCTCTCCCGTATCGCAGAGTGGTTATACCACTATCGCCGACATACCGGCAGGCACTGCTCTCAACGGCACTACACTCACGCAGCGCCTTGTGATGATAGGGCTTTCCGAATATAGTCTGGCTCATCTCACCGACGATGGTATGCGCCTCGTGGAAAACGCCATCTACTATCTTCTGGGCATGGCTACACCCGATCGGAACACTGCCGTAAGCACCGTGAAAGCCGAGAGAATCGAAGCCGAGAAGATACTCACACCCAACGGTATCCTTATCCGTATAGGCGAGAACTATTACACTATCATGGGTCAACCCGTCCATCAATAGATCAGCGTATGTTCCTCTCGCTACTTAAACAAGAAGTCGTACCGGCCATTGGTTGCACCGAACCGATTGCAGTTGCACTCTGCACCGCCAAAGCGCGGGAGCAGTTGGGTGCGATGCCCGTTGCTATAAAGGTTCAACTAAGTAAGAACATCTATAAGAATGCGCTGTCGGTAGGTATCCCCAACACCGGCATGACGGGTCTGCCTATAGCCATCGCCCTTGGGGCTACGATTGGGCATAGCAGCAATCAGTTAGAAGTGTTGTGCGATGTTTGTCCCGAAGCCGTAACAGAAGCGAAGGCGTTCCTAAAGAGAGTGCCTATCGATATATCGATCGACCCGAACGCAACCGATATTCTCTATATCCATGTTGAAGTCAAAGCCGAAGATGGACACACAGCGCAAGCAACGATAGAAGGTAGTCATACGCATTTTGTTCCTACCGACGAGGACACTGCCAATGGCGTAGGTCGGCGCATAGAGGCAAACACGACGGAGACCGATAGTTCGTTCTGCCTTCGAGATGTGTACGAGTATGCAACCACCGTCCCCCTTTCTGATGTGCAATGGTTATTGAACGGCGTACGCATGAATATACAGGCAGCCGAGACCTCTTTCACAGGTCATTATGGTCATGGGTTGGGTAAGCTTCTTCATGATGCTGATCCTCGAATCACTAATATATTTGGTAACACGCTCTATACTAAGATTCTCGCCTATACGAGCGGGGCGTGTGATGCGCGTATGTCAGGAGCGATGGTACCCGTTATGTCAAACTCCGGATCGGGTAACCAAGGGATATCATGCTCCGTGCCCGTCTATCTCTATGCGCAAGAGAACCACTGCACAGAAGAGCAGACACTGCGAGCACTCACTCTGAGTAACCTCACGGTGATCTATATCAAGCAGTCGCTGGGTCGACTCTCTGCCCTATGTGGGTGCGTGGTAGCGGCTACGGGTTCGGCTGCGGGCATCACCTATCTTATGGGCGGACAGTATGCAGAGATCACTTATGCCATCAAGAACATGATAGCCAACATCTCCGGAATGATATGCGACGGCGCTAAGCCAGGCTGCGCACTTAAAGTGACGAGCGGTGTGAGCACCGCTATTCTCTCAGCGACACTCGCTATGCAACACTCCTATGCCGACAGCACGGAGGGTATAGTGGAAGAGGACATCGATTGCACCATACATAATCTCACTCGCCTTGGTCGAGAGGGCATGACTCAGACCGACGACCTTATTCTGGATATCATGCTACATAAGAACAAAGACTAACTAAACATCATCTATATGAAACGCTTATCTATCTCTTTTATCCTTCTTGCTTGCACCGTGTTTACTTTTGCGGAGAAGGTTGTTTACCAAGATGTCAATTACACGATCGATGTCGACCACTTCACCGCCGAAGTGACCGACAACCATCTTGCCTCGGGCGAACTCCTTATCCCCGAGACTATAACCATTGAGCAAGCCACCTACACCGTGACAACAATCTGCGAGAAAGCCTTTAAGGGTTGCAAAGGACTCACCGGTATTGTTCTACCGCACACGCTTAAGCAGGTCTACCGCAATGCGTTTGAGGGAACAGGTATCTACATCAATAAAGACAACTGGGAAGATGGGTTGCTTATCATAGATAGTTGCCTTATTGCTGCCGACAAGACCGTCAAAGCACGCTTCGTCATTCCCGAGAATGTGCGTCTTATTGCGGCAGGGGCTTTTCAGGGCAACAAAACCCTGACGGCAGTGGAAATAACGCCTCAAATAACTGCTATTGACCATGAGACATTCCGTGACTGCAAGAATCTTACACGCGTTATTATCCCTAACACAGTCACTTCGATAGGCGAAGATGCGTTCACCAATACAGGTATCTGGAACAATGAGAAGAAGTGGAAAAAAGGTGCGTTATACATTAACGAGTGTCTTATAGCCGTAAACGAGACGGCCCCAGCGAAGTTCGTTTTCAAGGCGAAGTTCCCTGTGCGCCTTATCGCAGCCGGTGCGTTTGCAGAAAACAAGCGCGTGACACAAGTGGTTATTCCCTCTACTATCACCTCAATCCCTGCAGCGACCTTCTATAACTGCGAGAACCTTGTTTCAGTTACTATTCCTTCAAGCATCAAGAGTGTTGGTAACTTCGCCTTTTATGGGTGTAAGTTACTCAAGACGGCGAAACTCCCAACGGACTTGCAAACTCTTGGCATGGGTGCTTTCTACGGGTGCGGTAATCTGCAGGAGCAGGTACTATCGAACAACCTAACCGTCATACCACAGGCTGCCTTCTATCTCTGTCACGCATTCAAGCATATTACTTTCCCGGACCATCTTGAGAAGATCGACAATGGAGCGTTCACCGGATGCGGTAACTTGGAGGAACTGAAGTTCCCCGCTACTCTTAAGTATATCGGTGATTTAGCCTTCGCAGGCTGTGATAAGTTGCTTGAAGTAGTGATACCCGAGAAAGTGGTGAGCCTCAACAAAGGTACTTTTCAAGCATGCACGCACTTAGAGAAAGTGACGCTACCCGAAGGGACGTACGCCATAGGCGATGAGGCATTCATGAACTGCATCTCGCTTGAGCGTATCAATGTGCCAAAGTCGACCTTCCGTATCGGTAAGCGTGCGTTTTTCAACTGCCAGTCGATGCGTGGCATACTCCTAATGGACCGTATCCATGTTATAGAGGAGGGCGCTTTTCAGCAATGCAAACTCCTTGAGGACATCGTGTTGCCGGAGCAGTTACGCGTATTGAGCAAGGGAGTGTTCTCGCAGTGCACCGGTCTAAGAGAGATCAAGTTCAATAAGAAACTTCATACGATAGAGGACGGGGCGTTCTTTGAATGCCGTCATTTGCGCGAACTACAGTTCAGCGACAGTCTGCAGACCATCGGTGCAGAGGCGTTCATGAATTGTAATAATCTTCGTAAGATATCCTTCCCTGCCAAGTTGAAAAAGATAGGCGCCTCGGCTTTCAAAGACTGCGAGAGCCTTCCTGCACCTATGCTTCCTTCTGAGATCGAAGTAGGAAAGAACGCCTTCAAAGGCTGCAAAGAGTAACTTTTTATTGTCGATACTGCTATGTTGCTTTGTCCTAATGCCAAGGTCAATCTTGGGTTAAACATTGTGTCCCGTCGCGCAGACGGTTATCACAACCTTGAGACGATCTTCTATCCTATTCCTTTGTGCGATGCGTTGGAGATTGAGAAAGACTCGACGGTGGAGGGTATAGCCTTCACCGCCGATGGCGACTTTCGTCTCGACTGCGAGGATGCCGATAACCTTGTGTGTCGAGTCTATCGGCAGATGGCATCGAAGTACCCACTGAGTGGCGTGCGTGTTCGGTTGACGAAGCATATACCCTTCGGTGCAGGTCTTGGGGGAGGCAGTAGCGACGCTGCTTATATAGCCGTGGCACTCGATCGGTTGTTCGGTCTACATCTGAGCACGGAGCAACTGCAGCAGGAGGTACGAACGATGGGGGCTGATTGTGCGTTTTTCGTAGCCAATAGTCCCGCTTTTGCAACGGGTATCGGCGATGTGTTGCACCCTATTTCCCTCTCGCTCAGAGGGTATGAGTTCGTCTTAGTCAAGCCAAACGATATTGCGGTGAACACGCGTACTGCGTATCAAGGGATAGTGCCGAAGGTGCCTGCCATGTCGCTGCAAGAGACTATCATGCAGCCTATCGACCGGTGGCGAGACACCGTGGTGAACGATTTTGAGAGTTCCGTCTTTGCTGCCTATCCGGCTATAGGCGAGGTCAAAGAGACATTGTATGCCTTAGGAGCCCTCTACACATCTATGTCTGGCAGCGGTGCAAGCGTGTTCGGACTGTTCAAGAAAGGCACTCTACCTACCAACCTTCCTTTCAGCAATTGCTTTATTTTCCGCACCGTTTTAGCGTAGAATTTCTTAACAATCTTTTAAGGATTTCCTATTGAGGTCCTTCGGAGGTGGTTCGAAGGTGATTCGAAGGTGGTTCGAAAATGCTCTTAACCTATTCTTAAATCAATTTTAAGTAATCAGTTGGTTATAGCTCAGAACTACCTGAGATGTTCAAGAGATGTATATAAGCGTGACGCTAACAATAAAGATGGGGAATGGGGGCAATTGAGAATAAGAATAACAAGTCTATAGCACAATCCGGAAAACCGTTCCTTCACCTTGCACGGACTGTTTGACAAAGATCTTCCCACGGTGATACTGTTCGATGATACGCTTTGCCAACGACAGTCCTAAGCCCCAACCACGCTTCTTCGTTGTATAGCCCGGTTTGAACACATCTTGTATACGTTTGCGTTCGATACCTTTGCCCGTGTCCGCCACATCCATTATCACCTTTCCTCCTGTGGCTTGCACAGAGATAGTGATAGTACCTTTGTTCTCCATGGCATCGACAGCGTTCTTGCAGAGGTTCTCTACCACCCACTCCATCAAGGTCTCGTTCATCTCGACCTGCACATCGGGCAAGGGTTCTCCTACCTGCAATGCTTTTCCATCGCACTGCACCACATAGTGCACCTGTTCGGAAGTGCGGGTTCGCATATAATCGACCGTACGCATCAACACCTCCATGAGATTGCCCGACTTGAGTATAGGCGCGGAACCTATCTTCGAGAAGCGATCGGCAATAGCCTGCAAACGATGGATGTCCTTATCCATTTCGAAGATAAGCGCATCCTCTGGGTGATTGATCTTGAACAACTCACTACACGCATTAAGCGACGAGATAGGCGTTCCCAATTGGTGCGCCGTCTCCTTGCTCAATCCTGCCCATACCATGTTCTGTTCGCTGCGCTGCGACATGAGCAGGGTGTAGATAACGATGAGCACGAAAATGAATATCACCGCAAACTGAATATACGGGAAATAGTACAACTGCGTCAGCAGTTTCGAGTCCTCGTAGTAGATATACTGCACATCGTTGTCGGAGATGCGTACCTCGATAGGCGTCTTGTTCTCGCGCAAGTAACGAATCTTGTCCGCATAGAACTGCTCCACATTATGCTTGGGCTCGTCCACATTACGCGAAGAGAGCAGATGTCCCTCGGCATCCACCATATAGACAGGAATAGTGGTGTTCTGTTCGATGATGTCAGTAAAGAAATCGATATTCGTATTCTCGTCCGCTAAGATAAGTTGCCGAGTAGCCTCAGCCCATGTCTCCACACGGTTGTGCTCCTCTCGCGCCAACGAATGGGCAATATGATTGGTAAAAAGCATCGAGACCACCACAATGAAGGTGGCCACCAACAAAAACACTATCTGCCAAGGCTTTGAGAGATTCATCTGCATATTCATACACTTTTTGCTTTGCACCGACAAAGGTACGAGAAATTATCTGTACAACAAACGAAACCGACAACCTTCTTACTACTTCCTTACCACTTCCAAACATAAAACGCAGCATAAAGATACCTACTGCGGCACTGTTCCGAAATATAAAATCCACTTTCTTATATCTTAACAGAATATGGTATAAAACCATGTCGAGACGATGAGCAAGTTTTATCGAAGGGATATCGAAGGGATAACGAAGGGATAGACTAATTTTGAAGACACCTGAAAATGCCCTCAAGACACCAAAAAAGGACCTATATTGCACTATTCTATTAACAATTAGCCAGAAATATATTAACGCCCAAGTTTTTGTACCAACGCCTCGACCTATTCGTTTCGTTCCTTTTTCGAGCAGACAGCACAACAAAACCGCAGCCGAAACGACGATTTGAAGAGGTTCAAAGAAATTTTTCCGTATTTGTTTTGCTACTTCAGAAAATAGCCGTAACTTTGTGCCAAATTGGGTTTACGGATTTAGACTGCAAATTTAGGCAATGGAAAGCCGCCTAAAGACGACCCTTTTGAACATAAATAACTAACCCTTATTAAAAACCTAATCAACAATGAAACCAACTCATATTGAGCACCTTGGTATCGCTGTAACAAGTTTAGAAGAGGCTATGCCTTTCTTCGAGTTTCTCACAGGTGAAAAATGCTACTCTATTGAGGAAGTAGCCGACCAAAAAGTACGCACCGCCTTCTTCAAGGTAGGTCAAACAAAGATTGAACTGTTGGAAGCAACAAGTCCCGATTCTTCTATCGCAAAGTTTATTGAGAAGAACAACGGACGAGGTGGTGTACACCATGTAGCCTTCAATGTAGAGAGCGTAGAAGAGGCCCTCAAAGAAGCAGAGGCTGCAGGTATCCAACTCATCGACAAAGCACCTCGCAAAGGCGCTGAAAACCTCATGATTGCATTCCTTCACCCAAAGAGCACGAAAGGCGTACTCACCGAACTCTGCCAACAACCGAAATAAAACATACAATTATGGATAGCAATAAATTGCAAAAGTTAATAGACAACCGCGCTAAAGCACAAGCAGGCGGAGGCGAGGCTGCAGTAGAAAAACATCACGCAAAAGGCAGTTACACTGCTCGTGAGCGTATTAATATGCTCCTCGACGAAGGTTCGTTTGAGGAAGTAAACATGTTCCTCACCCACCGTTGCCACGACTTCGGCATGGAGAAGAAAGTGTTCCTCGGTGACGGTGTTGCCGTAGGTTCAGGTACTATCGATGGCCGACTCGTATTCGTCTTCGCACAAGACGCTACCGTCATTGGTGGTTCACTGAGCGAGACCATGGCGCAGAAGATCTGCAACGTCATGGACCAAGCCATGAAACTCGGAGCACCTATCATCGGACTCAACGACTCAGGTGGAGCACGTATTCAAGAAGGCGCATGCGCATTGGCAGGTTATGCCGAGATATTCGAGCGTAACATCCTTGCCAGTGGTGTAGTACCACAGATAAGTGTCATCTTTGGTCCCTGCGCAGGCGGTGCCGTATACAGCCCTGCACTGACCGACTTCATCATGATGACCGAGCAGAACTCATATATGTTCATCACCGGACCAAAGGTAGTGAAGTCAGTAACCGGTGAGGACGTGAGCGTAGAAGACCTTGGTGGCGCTAAGGTTCACGCAACCAAGTCAGGTGTTACTCACTTCGTAGCAGCCACCGAAGAGGAGGCTCTCCAAGAGGTTCGCCGACTCATCAGTTTTATTCCACAGAACAATATGGAAGAGGCACCTCTCGTACAGTGCACCGACGATCCAATGCGTGTAGAAGAGGCACTGAACGAAATCGTTCCGGACGATCCTAACAAGCCATACAACATGAAGGACATCATCAACCTCATCGTGGATAATGGCGACTTCATGGAAGTACAGAAGGATTATGCAAAGAACATCATCTGCGGATTTGCTCGTTTCAACGGCCGTTCCACAGGTATCATCGCAAACCAACCAAGTTGGCTGGCAGGCGTTCTTGACTGCGACGCAAGCCGTAAGGCAGCCCGTTTCGTACGCTTCTGCGATGCATTCAACATCCAGATACTGACACTCGTTGATGTTCCTGGTTTCCTCTGCGGTACAGGACAAGAGTATGCCGGTATCATCGACCACGGAGCAAAACTGATGTTCGCTTATGGCGAGGCTACTGTGCCTAAGGTAACTATCACAATCCGCAAGTCGTACGGTGGCAGTCATATCGTGATGAGTTGCAAGCAACTACGCGGTGACGCATGCTACGCATGGCCAAATGCAGAGATAGCCGTAATGGGTGCAAGCGGTGCAGTAGGTGTTCTACAAGCCAAAGCGCTCAAAGCCATTGAAGACCCCGAAGAGAAACAGAAGTTCATTGCCGAGAAAGAGGCAGAGTACAAAGAACTCTTCGCAAGTCCTTATCAGGCTGCTAACCGCGGATATATCGACGACATCATCGAGCCACGCAACACTCGTAAACGTATCATCCATGCTTTTGAGAACCTGCAGACCAAGCGCCTGACCAACCCTCTCAAGAAGCACTCTAATATTCCATTGTAATTATGATACTATTAGCAGCAACAGAAGTAACGGGCGTCGACTCGTTTATCTGGATGGTAACAGGTGTCGGTTTCTTGTTAGTGCTTATCCTACTATTCGTCTTCGTGTATATCATGAAGTTGATGGGTTGGATCATGCAACCACGCGTGAAAGCAAAGAAACAAGAGAACGACACGCATGCCGAGAGCGTTGCACACACACAGAAGGAAGAGAAAGAGCATATCACACTGACGGCCGACTGTACGGCTGCCATTGCCTTGGCTCTGCATCTCTACTACAATGGCGTGCACGACGAAGAAAATACCAAAACAAATGTTCAACCTCACCGTACACAATGGAACAATAAGTTGTACGGCATGAATAATCTGCATAGATAACAAAGATGAAATCATTTCAGTTCACAATCGACGGCCGTAAGTATGAGACGACTGTCAATGAGATAGAAGATAGCGTAGCAGAGGTAACCGTGAACGGTACGACCTTCCATGTTACCATCGACCAAACCAAGAAGGCTACCTCTATTCGTCCTGCCGCAGGGCGTGCTACTTCAGCAGCACCTCGTGCCGCACAACCAGCAGGCACTGTGGTAGTAAAGAGCCCACTGCCAGGTAGCATCGTAAAAGTAGTAGCCGCAGCCGGTCAAACCGTTAAGAAAGGAGACTTGTTGCTCACTATGGAGTCCATGAAGATGGAGAACCAGATAACGAGTGAGTACGACGGTACCATTAAGAATGTGCTTGTACAAGCCGGTCAGAATGTGATGCAAGACGATAAACTCGTTGAGATAGAGACAGTAGCCGTGGCTGCTGCTCCTGCACCAGAACCAGCACCTGCACCCGCAGCACCTAAGGCTGCACCTGCTGCACCTAAGGCAGAGGCGCCTAAAGCAGAAGCACCCGTTGGCGGTAAGAAGATTGTATCGCCACTGCCAGGTAGCGTCATCAAAGTGCTCGTGAGCGAGGGTCAAGCCGTTAAGAGAGGCGACACACTGGTTACACTCGAGTCGATGAAGATGGAAAACGCTATCCAAGCCGACTGCGACGGTACCGTATCGAAAGTGTGCGTCGCTGCAGGACAGAATGTAATGCAGGACGACCTGCTTGTTGTACTCGGATAATTGCAGGACTATGTGGTATGATGATATAATAAGTTTCTTCGGGACAATGGGATTTATGAACGCAGACTGGCGTCAGATAGTGATGCTGTTTGTGTCGTTCTTCTTGTTGTACTTGGCGATAAAGAAACAATATGAGCCACTATTGCTCTTGCCTATTGCCTTTGGTATGTTGCTTACCAACCTGCCAAATGCGCACATGTTCAATCAAGAGTTGTGGGATCTCTTCCTTGCAGAAGACCTATTCTATGACCCGAGCACAGTCAAACTTGACGATATCTCGAGTATCCTCGAAGCCTATCGTAACGGACTGTTAGTCGATGCTGCACATAGTACGCCTGATATGCTCTCGATAGCTAACCCATCCTACCATAGTTATGGTGCTGTCATGAAAGAGGCAGGGTTGCTTGATGTACTCTATATCGGTGTGAAAGCAGGATTGTATCCTTGCCTTATCTTCATCGGTGTAGGTGCAATGACCGACTTCGGACCACTGATTGCCAATCCTAAGTCTCTGATGTTGGGTGCCGCAGCACAGTTAGGTATCTTCGTAACCTTCCTTTGTGCCAACGCATTAGGTTTCACACCCGCAGAGGCTGGTTCTATCGGTATCATCGGTGGTGCAGACGGACCTACATCCATCTTCTTGACTACCCGATTGGCACCACAACTCTTAGGACCTATTGCTATTGCAGCATATTCCTATATGGCATTGGTACCGGTTATCCAACCACCTATCATGCGACTGCTCACGACCGAGAAGGAACGCAAGATCAAGATGAAACAGTTGCGTTCGGTAAGCAAGACCGAGAAGATTGTCTTCCCAATCATTATCACAGCCATTGTATCGCTCATCTTGCCGGATGCAGCACCGCTTATCGGCTGCTTGATGTTGGGTAACTTGATGAAAGAGTGCGGCGTAGTAGACCGTCTGAGCAAGACTGCACAAAACGAGTTGATGAACATCGTTGTCATCTTCCTCGGCTTGTCGGTTGGTGCAACAGCCACTGGCGCTACCTTCCTCAATGTCAAGACATTGCTTATCCTTGCAATGGGTATCGTAGCATTCAGTATTGCCACAGCCGGTGGTGTACTCTTTGCTAAGTTGATGAACCTATTCTCGAAGGACAAGATCAACCCGCTTATTGGTTCAGCCGGCGTATCGGCAGTGCCTATGGCAGCCCGCGTGAGCCAGATAGAGGGACAGAAAGCCGACCCAAGCAACTTCCTTCTCATGCACGCCATGGGACCGAATGTGGCAGGTGTAATCGGCTCTGCAGTAGCAGCTGGTATCCTCCTAAGTATGCTCGGTTAAGACATAACCTTTCCAATAGAGCGTTGCCCATAATAGGCGACGCTCTATTGTTAT
>CAYNMA010000007.1:0-42176 GCA_964398075.1 uncultured Bacteroides sp.
ATATCGTATCTTTGCCCGCTAAATAAGCCAAACGGTTCGACCGCTGGTAAAGTTCGGTAAAACAAACTAAACTATAAATGTATTATGGAAGAGAAGAAACGCTATTCCGATGAGGAGTTAGAGGAGTTCCGTGCTATTATAGTGGAGAAACTAGCGAAAGCACAGGAAGAGTATGACCATTTGCGTCAGATGGTAGCCGGTGAAGGCAATGGCGACAACGACACCTCGCCTTTGTTTAAGGTGTTAGAAGAAGGAGCCTCAGTGCTCAATAAAGAGGAGATGGGACGCTTAGCACAACGACAGATGAAGTATATACAGAACCTTCAGGCTGCCTTAGTCCGCATAGAAAACAAGACCTACGGTATATGTCGTGAGACCGGTAAACTCATACCCAAGGAGCGTCTGCGTGTTGTTCCTCATGCAACGCTTAGTATTGAGGCAAAAGAAAAGAAAAAGAAATGAGCAATACCTCACGACGCTTGTCGGATAACTCTATCCGTTGGATAGTAGCCGCCTTGGTAGTCTTTCTTTTGGTAGCCGACCAAGCCTTTAAGTTTTATATTAAGTTGAACTTCCGCCTTGGGGAGATGCACTCCATCTTCCCTTGGTTTGCTTTGTGCTTTGTGGAGAACAACGGAATGGCTTTCGGCATCGAGTGGTTCAGTAAACTATGTCTTACGGTGTTCCGTCTCGTATTGGTAGGAGTACTATGTTGGTATATCCATCGCCTTATCAAGCAGAAGGCACGCGTAGGATATATCATTACCGTGACGCTTGTGATTGTCGGAGCATTGGGTAACATACTCGACTGTCTGTTCTATGGGCTTATCTTCTCAGAGTCGACCCCCTATACAGTAGCAACCCTCTTTCCTGCCGAGGGTGGGTATGCCTCTATGTTCTACGGTCGAGTGGTTGATATGCTCTATTTCCCGCTTATTCATAATGCTGCCGGAGAGACCATATTCTTCCGACCTGTGTTTAACTTAGCCGACTCGTTTATCACAGTAGCCGTCTTTATCATTATCATCTTCTTTAGCAAAGACCTCAATGCGTCTCTCTCGAAAGACAAGAAAGAGTAGGGTGGCCTTTCTATGTTGCCTTCTTCTTGTGGCGATGTGCTCCTGCACTATTCGCCCCCGTGGGGTGTTGTCGCAACGCAAGATGGAGAAGGTACTCTACGAGTTGCATAAGGCCGAGGGTGTCCTTCAAGCAGCAGGGTATAACACCGGCAAAGACGAGGAACTGAGTGCCTACTACGAGGCAGTCCTTATGCAGTATGGGGTGACGCAAGCAGAGTTCGACTCGTCGGTCGTATGGTATATCGATAACCCCAAACAGTTCACTATTGTCTATGGAAAAGTGGTGCAGCGACTCAAGGCAGACCGAGACAGAGCCCAAGAGGAGTCGAGCCGTATCGCTCGTGCCTTCAATATGGAGCGTGCGTATAGAGACGTCCGTATCGATACTATCCCAACCGACCTTGTAAGACATAAGTCAGTGTTGCACTATATCTTGCTTGATAAGCCAAATGACGACTATACGATAATAGAACCGTTAGACAGTTTGCAATTGATAATCAACAAGTAGCATTCCTATAATAAAACACAGAGGCTGTCTCCGTTGGAGGCAGCCTCTGTTTGTTATTGCTCTACTGCTTAGCGGTAGAGTGTCTTCTGAACATACTGTTTCTGGTTGTTCTGTGCCACCACTACATAGACGCCAGCAGGAATATGGCAAGTAACCTCGTTGGTGTTGCGTAGAGTCTGCGAGTATACCTCCGTACCCTCTAAAGTATAGATACGCACAGCCGTGTCACCTTCCATAGGAGTGATGAGCAGTGTGCCTTGGGCAGTCTGTGTTACTTGAAACGAACCGTTATCTACGGCTTGTCCTACAGCCGAGGAACCTTCTCCAAATGGGTCCCAACTATCGTTGCCTTTGGTGAAGTTATACAGAGTTATCTCTGTGCCATCGGGTAGGGTAGGAGCCGTCAAGACGGTAGCCCACGAAGCACGGCTACTACTATTGTCTACGCCCGACTGCTCAATAGTACCATATTCGTAACTACGAGAGGAACCGGTAGAAACCAATCCATTGTGCCAACCAGCGGCTTGGATAAGAGAAGAGCCGTTCGAGGTCTTACCGATAGTGGTCTTATAGAACACTGTCTCGGCAGTGCCAGCCCAAGGACGACCCAAGAAACCTGCCTTGGCACTGTCTGTTTCCACCATATCTTGCACAGGCTTAGCACTACCTACACTGCATTCATAGAAGAGGTAGCCACGGTTACCGGCACTCGTCTTAGAAGCCGTCAAATAAGCCACATCATTCTGGTCGCTCGTAACCAACATATCAAGTCGAGTGTTATGTGCTACAAGGGTCATACCACCAAAGATATAGTCGCAAGCACCGTTCAGTATACCACCTTCGATAGCCACGCGGCAACCTTCGTCGCCATAGAGGGCATCTTGACGAGAGATGACACGACAGTTAACGAGCATAGCACGGTCGGCAGTCTTACTAAAGCCAAGGGCACAAGCACGCTCACGGTATTTGCGTTCTTGCACAGCAGTACTGCCAACGGTAGTCGGACGAACCCCCTTGCTACCCGAGGACTCAACCACTACGTCGTTTGCCTCACGAGAGGATATATACTGATTATAGGAGTTCTCAAAGATGATATTCTCTGCACGGAAGTTCTTAGCCGTCACTACTACAGTCGAGTTCCACAGCGTAGTACCTTGGGCAGGATTAACCACGGAGGCATAACCGTTCTCCTTATTGACTTGTAGGGTGCGCTCGTCATAGAAATAGTCAGTGCCCATACTGTAATAGTTATAGCCCCAACCATAATAACCGGTGATGCGGACAGCGTTATCGTGAATATCAACGCCGCCATTGGCAAGTTCGATAGAAGGCGTAAGCGATGCGTTCTTTAGTACGATGTCGTGTATGTCGATACGCAACATCTCCTCATAGTTACCTGGCTCGATAAGGATAGTCACTACATCGTCGCTTCCGCGCGTCATGCGGCGTGCGTATGCCAATGCCTTATTGATGGTCTGGAACTCTTGCGTCTTACCTACATTGAGCGTACTGCGATAGGCTACGGACGGTAGAGTGATGTTTTTCTTAAAGTCGATTTGCTTGGTCAGTGCGGCTCCATTAACCAGCAGGTTAGAGGTGAGCATCTGCTTCATACCGGCTGGGATGTTCTGGCAAACCACAGAATAGACGCCATCGCGCAGGGCAATAGCCTCTGTGCCGGTGAAGGTGTAAGTGTAACCTTCCTCTTTGAGGTTGTTGAAGACGAACTGCACTTGCTTGAGTGAGTCGTTGCTGAGGCTGGCTGCTATCTCGTCTTCCCCTTGTAGGGTGGCTGCTATGGTCACGTCCCAAACGGCTTTCTTGGTGAAAGCAATATCCACGGTAGCGTCATCGGTACCCGTGATAGAGGTTGTATTGAGTTGATAGTCGTTCACTCCATTGGCTGTAAGTGCGTACTCAACGCCTTTCTCAAAGACGCCGGTGTAAATACTGTTGGCTGCATCAATCGTGATGCTTGCCTCGAAAATCTTTCCTGCAGGCTTCGCTGCATCGATAGAGAGGAGAGCCACCACATCGGTAGGAAGTCCGGTGATGCTACCGCTTATCGTGCAGGTAGGCACTTTCTCTACCGATATATCCTTTGTCTGACCATCGGCGCTGAACACTATTGTGTCGCCATTGTTGATGACAAATCCATTGGCATTCGTCAAAGAAGCCACATAAGTGTACCCCATAGGCATCACGGTTTGGTAAGCGTTGCCCGATAGAGTGGCATTATAAACGGTGTGAGTGAGGGTATTCGTGAAGGAAATACCATAACCCTCTGGCAGAGCATTCGTGCTACTGATAGAACCCGACAACGTGCCTTTCTGGACAGGAACACGCTCGATACGAGCCACCACCAGTTTCTCGTCTACACCGCAGAACTGATGCAGACCGTCCTCGCCGATGTAGAAGGTAATCTTCTCAATCTTGGCAGACAGTGTGTACCGTGCCTCTTGCGTAGCGCCACTGGGAGCGGTGAGTCGATAAGTCTCGGCACTACTGTTTGAGCCGACATAGAAACTGACCTTATCACCCGCTTCGTATCGTTGCTCGAGGTAAACCAAAGGTTGATTGCTCGAGTTGGAATAGATATAGCCGGTGTAGACATTGCCTGCAGCATCCTTCAATGACTTAGCGTCATAGCGTGTGATATTGGTGTTGGTGGTACGGAGACGGTGGTTGGCAGCGCCGTTTGTGTTATACCGTAGGTTCACGCTGTCGCTTGCGGTAAAGGCAAGAATGTTATGTCCATCAGTACCGGGCGTTATAGCAGCGTCGTACCAAGAGTTAATCTCGTCGACCGATAGCATGTTTTGATACTGTGTGTTGTCAAAGGCTTCGGCTCCGAAGTCCCACACTTGTGTTCGTTGTGCTTGTGCCTGTAGGATACCTAAGGCCGCCAAACAGAGTAAAAATCTTTTCATGATAAAGTTGTTTATGATTACAAGGCACAAAGATACGACTTTTTTCTCAATACGCAAAGGTTGATGTAGAAAAACACTTAGCCCCTATATCAAATACCCACCGCCCCCACATCCCAAAGCGCATCTGAATACCTCTTTCTCCAAATGTAAAAGCCACTCCTTCAATTCCTTAAAGAAAAGTGTCAAAATGTCCTATAGGTACTTTATCGAAGGGATATCGAAGGGATATCGAAGGGATAGTGTAGATGTAGGTACTCTTGGAATACCCTCGTACCCCCCAAAAATGAGCCGTTTTCTACATAGTTCATTAATAAATGCCAACGAAATCTTAACGCTGTCTCCTCCGTAAAATACCTTATATGATACCGTAAGTTCTCATTATAAATGCAACATTTGCTGCACGAACTGACGAATATCTCGATAAGGAGCATTGGAACACTCTTAATCCCGTACCATTTACAACCCTTCTCTATCTTGTCCATTACAGAATAATGGTGTATCTTTGCAGGCGGGAAATTGGATTCTAATTGATAGTATGGAAATGTTTAGATGTCTTTTTGGAAATAGGAAGCGTGGGGTGCTGATGCTGGTTGCACTGGTTATGTCGTTGTTTGCGATGGCGCAGAATGGCATCTCGGGGCGTGTGCAAGATGCGCAGGGGGAGTCTATCTCTTATGCGACGGTGAGCGTATTGCGAAGCGATAGTAGCCTTGTGACGGGCGCCATCAGTGGTGAAGACGGGTCATTTGCGGTCTCGGTAGGGTCGGGGGATTACCTGCTTAAGGTGTCGTTTGTGGGGTATGAGACTCGTTGTCAGTCGGTTAAGGCAGGTATGAAAGACCTTGTTATCACGCTTCAGGAAGAGAGTCAGGCGCTTGGTGAGGTGGAGGTGAAAGCGAAACATCAACTGATAGAGCGGCAATATGACAAGATAGTACTCGATGTTGCGAACTCGCCGTTCTCGGTGGGCTACAGTAGTAAGGAGTTGCTGAAGAAGGCGCCCGGGGTTAATGTGGACAAGGACGGCCGGGTGACGGTCAATGGTAAGTCGGTGGAGGTGTATATCGACGGTCGTCCATCGAACCTATCGGGCGACCAGTTGAAGGCGATGTTGGAGGGGACGGACGGGAGCACGATAGAGAAGATAGAGGTGATAACCAACCCGTCTGCCAAATATGACGCCGCAGGACAAGGGGGAATAATCAATATTAAGACGCGTAAGAACATGATGAAGGGTCTTAATGGGTCGTTATCAGCCTCTTATGGAGGCATGTGGTGGAAGGAGATAGGTGCGTGGCACAACGTAGATATGTTCTCGCTGAACCTCAATTATCGGACAGAGAAGACCTATACGTTCGGTTCGATTACGCAGGTATATCAGGAGCAGAGCAACAAGACGGTGACAGATAATGTGGTGAAAGACAGCGTGAGTGGGGCCGTAACGGAGCGTTACGACAGCGAGGACGCCGATGGGGAGTTCCAGTACTACATGTTGAAGGTGGGTAACGATTGGTTTATCGACAAGAAGAATACCTTTGGTTTTATCTTTCAAGCGCCGATAGTTATCTTTAATCAGCAGTTGTTGCCCGAGCGAGGTATGGGATATACGCGGGTGAATGGAGCGGAGGTGTCGTCGTCGGTCAACAGTTCGAGCAAGAGAGTGTACTCACCTCAGCACTCTGCGAACCTCAATTATACGCACGTGTTCAACGACTCGCTCAGCCGAGAGATGACGGTGAACCTCGATTACAACCGCAATAATAACCAGCGCGAGAGTCGGCAGAACAGCCTAAATAGTTATGAAGACAAGCGTGACTCGCTCTATTCGGCCCTGACTATCAACACAAAGCAGACGGTGGATATCTACTCAGCGAAGGTGGATTTCCAGACGAACTTCTGGCAGACGGGCATGATAGAGGCGGGGGCGAAGTGGGCAATGTCCAACATCTTCAACCGCATGACGACGGATAGCGTGCTGAATGAGTATACGAGTCCGACGGCGCATTCCGACTTCGACTACTCGGAACAGGTGGCAGCGCTGTATATCTCCGTGGCGAAACAGTTTGGCGAGCACTTCAACGCTAAGTTGGGGTTGCGGGGTGAGTTCACGCATTCTGAGGGTAATTGGCTATCAGCGGACAGCACGACCAGCCGTAATTACTTTAACCTGTTCCCGACAGCGTTCGTGGGGTACAGTCCTACGAAGGATTGGAGCATGGACATGTCGTACACTCGTCGTATCAATAGACCGAGTTATTGGGAACTAAATCCGTTCCGCTCCTACTCAAGTACGCACTCTTATACCGAGGGTAACCCTGATTTGAAGCCGTCTTACACGCATCAGGTCAATGTTAACTTCGGGTATTCGCAGTATGTGTCGCTGGGGTTTGACTTTTCGCACACCGTCGATGACCACGCAACGCAGCCGGAGGTTCTGCCCAACGGCGACAGTAGGGAGCGGTATGTCAACTTCGGTACCTACACACGGCACGGTGTTAACCTCTCGTTGACCGAGTTGCCGCTTGTGCCAAAGTTCGCTACGGGGGAGGATGGGTCTCGTGAGATAGCCGGTGCATGGCTTGCGCTGACGCTCTATGCGGGGTATTCGTACGAGATAAGCAAGGCGTACGACAAGAGTGTGGACCAGAGATGTCACGGTGGTTACGGCAGTGCGACCCTGACGGCTTACCTGCCTAAGGAGTGGACGATTGCCGTGGATGGTATGTACTCGGCGCCGTCGATTGGTGGATATTACCGCAATAATGGGTTCTATTACATGGGAGCGTCCGTCCGCAAGCAGTGGAAAGAGCGGGGCGTGATACTGAGTCTCGACGCCCAAGACCTGTTGCGGTCGATGAAGAGTACCGTTACGGCATTCAATCAGGCAGAGGGTTGCTCCTTTGTTAACGCCTGGGAAGGACGGTTCTCGCGCGTGTCGCTTTCGCTCACATGGATGTTCGGTCAGCAACAATACGTCAAACACCGCAATGTAGGTAACGTTGACGAAGCCTCTCGTATGGGTGGCGGCACGGGCACGAGCGGGGGAAAATAATGCAGATTTCGGCGAAAAGTGCATTTGTTTGGTCTTCTACACTACATAATAGCCTTGGACAACATCGTGTGCAGTCCAAGGCTATTATTCTCCCATTCATCCGCCTAATTCGACCATTCAGCGCAATAGGCATCCATTTTTCACGGGAAATACCGTATATTTGCAGCGAATTAACCTTTTATGTAAGTACAATGAAAAGACTCTCTACTCTTTGGTTGGTAGCACTCTTGTGCATCTCTACCGTCGCCATGGCGGATAGTTACTCTGTCCGTGTGAATGGCACCACCGATTATCCTGCTTATGCCGTAGGCGACAAAGACTCCGATGGTCGCACCCAGTATGCAGCCACCGATGTTTCACTCGCTGCAGGCGACATCATCACTTTCTACGATAACGACAACTCTACTGCTTGGGCTATCACGACGCTTGACGGTTATACAGTTGCTGGTTTCACTGCCACGACTGCGGGTATCAAGTGCAGCAAGGCAGGGTGCTATGACATCTACCTCAAACTCGCGTATAACAACGACCTTGTCTACATCGGTTCTGGCAGTAACTGCTCATCTAGTAGCGACGGTGGCAGCACCGGTGGCGATACAACCGGCGGGGATACCACGGGCGGAGACACCACAGGGGACGACACGGCCGAGGATACCTCACGCGACTATCAGTCGTCGGTGCCGGCTAAGTGCCCCGATGTCATGCTGCAAGCCTTCTATTGGGATTCGTACAAGAGCGGTTCCTATGGCACCACCAAGTGGACTGACCTGCAAGCAATAAGCAGCGAGATAGGTACTTACTTCGACCTCGTCTGGCTTCCGCCTTCGGCAAAAGCCGATGGCACAGGGTATATACCTCGTCAGTACTCCAATCAGAACAACTCATGGGGTACGCGGGCTAACCTCGAACTGCTGATTGAACAACTGCATAGTTACGACACAAAGGTCATTGCCGACATCGTAGTCAACCATGCAGGTAATGTGTCGACTTGGTGCGACTACTTTCCGCTCGACTTTGGCTCCTACGGTTCTTTCCAACCCGATGCCTCATGGATATGCAAAGACGACGAGGTGAACTCTTCCTCTTCGAGTGCTTGCAAGGGGACGGCTACCGGTAACAGCGATGCAGGCTATAACGGTTATGCTAACTATGCCGATGCGCGTGACTGGGACCACAGCAGCTCCAATGTGCAGAACATGATAAAAGCGTACCTTCTCTTCCTCAAGAACGAGATAGGCTACGACGGTTGGCGCTACGACTATGCCCAAGGCTTCCTTGGCAAGTATATCGCAATGTATAACAGTGCCTCCAAGAACTACTTCTCCGTCACCGAGTTCTACAACGGCGACCCAAGCAACTTGTCCTCCTATATCAGTCAGACCAGCAATAGCACCCTCACTTTCGACTTTGCAACGAAGTTCACCGTCTTCAACCAAGGTATCGCCTCGGGCAACTACACCAAGTGCAAAGGTGCAGGTCTGTTAGGTGCAGGCAAGAGTAAGTATGCCGTCACCTTCATCGATAACCACGACACCTTCGGACGCTCTACCGATGCCGAGTTCTGTGGTTCGGGCAATGGAATGAAATACGACGACAAGGTGCTGCAAGCCAATGCCTATATCCTCTCGATGCCAGGCGTACCTTGCGTGTTCTATCCTCACTGGGTAAAGCACAAAGCGCATCTGGGTGCTATGATTCTTGCCCGCAAAGCCGCAGGCGTACATAGCGAGAGTTCCGTAAGCGACGAGGCTGGCAGTGGCTATTATAAGGCTACTATCACAGGCACAAACGGTAGCATCAAACTGTTCCTCGGTCCGAACAGTGGCTACAATACCACTCCAAGTGGCTACACCCTTGCCGACAAGGGTACAAACTATGCCGTCTATTACAAGACCAACAGTCCTGTTGCACCTACAGTGATGATTACCCCAGGTAGTTCCACCTTCAAAGATGCTACCACCGGTATCCAAGTAACCATCAAAGCCGTTGGCGGTTCGGGTACAAGTACTATCTACTATACCCTCGATGGCTCCGACCCAACCACCTCATCAACTCGCTTGACCTATACTTCGGCTATCACCATCAAAGAGACCACCACCCTGAAGGCGTATGCCGTTGCAGGAACGGCTTCGAGTGCAGTGCAAACCTGCACCTATACCTACAAAGAGCCGCAGTCCACACCTATCACCGTACGGTTCTGGAAACCGGCAAGTTGGACCGAGTGCTATCTCTACGCATGGAGCACCGATGGCAAGGAGACACAGTACTTAGGCAAGTGGCCTGGTACGGCTATCACGACCGATGCAGAAGGATGGTACTCCTATACCTTCGATGCCACCATCAAAGAGGTGAACTTCATCTTCAATAACAATAAAGAACAGACCAGTGACCTCTTCACCGATGAGGATGTATGTTACTCTTGGTCAGGCGGTGCAGAGAAGTTAGAGCCTGAGTGCCAACAACCTACCGCTGTCGATAATGTGGAGCAAGAGGCGGCTATCAGCATCTATCCTAACCCTGTGGATAATGTGCTCTATATGCAATCGCCTTCCGCTATCCAACAAGTGGAGGTATATAGCCTCACAGGCGAACTATTGATGCGCGACAATAGCGGTTCCGACCAACTGTCCTTAGACGGTATGGCTGCAGGTATGTATATCTTGCGTGCCAGCACCGCTAACCAATATAGCACACTGCTCTTTATTAAGAAATAATCAACCTTATCCAAGACGCCTCTAAGGCTGACCTTAGAGGCGTCTTTCCTATTTTATGAAACGACCTATCATCCTTCTTGCACTGACCCTCGTTGCCAACGCCCTCTTGGCACAAGTAACCACCACCCCCGCCTTCATTGCCAAAGGCTATAAGGGCGAGATTATCGTGACCTTCGACCCTACTGCCGGCAACAAAGGTATGGCTTCTGCCACAGTCTGTTATGCGCACACCGGACTTATCACTTCCAAGTCCACTTCCAAGTCCGACTGGAAGTATGTAGGCACCTCATGGCGAGAGAACAACTCAAAGTACAAGATGACTAAGGTCGGCACTTGCTGGCAACTGACTATCCCCAATATCTACACCTTCTACGGATGTCCCGAGACCGAGGAGATAAAAAGCATGGCTTTTGTCTTTAACGATGGTCCCAACGGTAACCTCGAAGGCAAGACCAGCGATGGCGGCGATATCTTTGTCGACCTCGTCGAGGCAGGTCTAGTAGCCAAGATAAACACCCCCTCCGACAATAGCGTGATGCTCACCGTCGGCGACAGCCTCTCCTTCGTATGCGCCTCCTCCGAGAACGCTTCCCTCTCGCTTGCAGTGGGCAACACTGTCCAATATACCACCACAGGCACTGCCCTCACCCATACCATCACGTTCACTAATACAGGTACCTACACGGTCTATTTCACCGCCACCACAACCGAAGAGTCGAAGCGAGACTCTGTCTCCGTTACCGTGATGGGTGCTACCATAGTAAAACCCCGACCCGAAGGAAAGAAAGAGATGGGTATCTACTATGACCCCGACGACGACACCAAAGTGACGCTCTGCACCTATGCCGCCAGCAAGACAGAACCTGCCAAAGCCGTCTATGTCTTGGGTGACTTCAACGACTGGGACCTCAGTAAAGCCTATCCCATGTACCGTGATAGCAACTATTTCTGGGTAGAGATTGATAACCTCATGCCCCAGAAAGAGTATGCCTATCAGTATTGGGTCGTGCGTGCCGACGGCAAACTGGTGAAGATATCCGACGGCTACTCCACCAAGGTGCTGCACCCCAACGACTCCTACGAGCCTCGTAAGGTTGACCCTACCTTGAAACCGTACCCCGCTGCAGGCGACGGATATGTGTCTGTCCTGCAAACGGCTAAGCCCGATTTCCAATGGAGCGATGCCACCTTGCACTTCCAACGCCCCGACAAGAACAACCTCATCATCTACGAGATGTGGGTATACGACTACACCATCACCCGCACCATCGAAGGTGTACGACAACGGTTAGACTACCTGCAGAACCTCGGTGTCAACGCCATCGAACTGATGCCTATATGCGAGTTCGAGGGCAACTACAATTGGGGCTACTCGCCTACGCATTACTTCGCACCCGACAAAGCCTACGGCACGGAAAACCAGATAAAAACCTTTATCGATGAGTGCCACCAACGAGGCATTGCAGTCATCCTTGATATGGTCTTTAATCATGCCACCGGACTGAACCCGCAGAACAAACTCTACCCCTATGGCACCGACCTCGCACAGAACCCGTGGTTTAATGTCACTGCCCCACACTCCGACAATGTCTATGAGGACTGGAACCACGACTTCCCCGAGACGAAAAAGATGTTCACTCGCTGCCTAAACTACTGGCTCGAGGAGTTCCATGTCGACGGCTTCCGTATGGACCTATCCCACGGCTTCTGTGGTCCCGACTGCACGAACCGTATCGCTAATATCAAACACTACTATACCGAAGGCGTACAAGCCGTATCGCCTGGCGCGTACTTCATCCTCGAGCACTGGGGCGATAAGATGGCCACCGAGCGCCCCGAACTAATACGCAGCGGTATGCTCTGCTGGAACAACACCAACGATGCCTACTCCAAGTCGGCTATGGGTAGTTTCAGTTCATCCTCCTTCACCTCCGCTAACCAAGACGGCTATGTCAGTTACTGCGAGTCACACGACGAGGAACGCAACTTCTACCAAGCCAAGAAGAGTGGGGTAGACACCATCAAAAGCAACGAGACCGCACGCCTCTCCCGTGTCCCACTCAACCTTGCATTTAACCTCCTGCTCAATGGCTCGCACATGATATGGCAATGGAACGAGTTGGGCTACGACTACAGCATCAACTCCACCCGTGGCAGCAGCACCATCAATAGCGACAACCGTTGCTCTATCAAGGAACAACCCGAAGCACTCGGTTGGCTCAAAGGCGGACTGCGTATGCAGCAGTACCAGAAAGTGGCGCAACTCATACAACTGCGTACGCAACTCGCACCCGAGATATTCCAAGGCGACCCCACCAGCGTCAGCATCGGTACTACCGCCATCCGCTCTATCACGTGGGGTACCGGCGATAACACCATCTTCATCGTGGGCAACTTCTCTGCCGTCGATGTCAATACGGTCCGCCTCTCCAATGGCCGATGGTACGATTATTTCGCCGGCACACTCCAACGCACCGGAACGATCAACCTGATGCCAGGTGAACTCCGTATCTTCACCAAGCAGCAGTATGCTCTGCCGCAAGTGCCTACCGCTTACGACTTTACAACCGCTCTCACCAATATAACCACCGACGAGAGTGCCTTTAGCGTCTATCCTACCCTCACCACCGGCAAGGTCTATTTCTCAGAACCCCTCACCGTGCAGGTGTATAACATCGCAGGTCAATTGGTAACCTCGGCACGCAACACAACCGACATCGACCTCTCCGCTGCCAACAACGGACTATACCTGCTCTATCTTACCAACGGCACCTCCGCCTCCACCACCAAAGTCCTCAAACAATAACAGCGTAATCCCCAAACAATAATAGCCCAATCCCCAAAAACTCCCACGCGAGGGAGCCCCCTCCCTATGCCCATAAACTCCCTAATCACTCCCCCCTCAGTAAATCATCAGTAGGTCATCAGTAAGTCGTCAGTAGGACATCAGTAGGTCATCACTCCCCCATCAGTAGGTCATCAGTACGACAAATGTCGAGCGTATAACCCTACCATATCCCTACCATTACCCTAGCATTACCCTAGCACTCCGATATCTTACCGAGTCCTCTCCCCGATTTTTTCCCTCCAATCCCCCATCTATAATCCACTAGCCAAACTAGAATAACTAAACCATTAAGAAAAAACTTTCATCTTGAACACATTGACCTACACATTATTATATCAAAATTAAGGACGCGCGTCCTTGACAAATGCCGATTTGTGTATTATCTTTGTGCCCAAAATAACGAAACGTGGAATTCTTAGAACATACCTTAATTGTTAATTGCCTCCTCTCGCTCCTTTGCAGGACTGGCACAAAAATTGTACCTTTGCACCCCGAATAGTGTAGTGGAGTTCTATTGGGATAGTAGGTAATAAGGTTGTGAAATAAAGAACATGGCAAAAGTATTGATTATTGGCGGGGGAGTATCGGGGTTAACTGCAGGTATATACGCACAAAAAGCAGGGTTAGAGAGTGTTGTCTATGAGCGGCATCGTGTGCCTGGAGGGTTGTTATCGTGGTGGCGTCGTGAAGGATTCTTAATCGACAACTGCGTGCATTGGCTCACAGGCACCAACGACCAGACCGATATCTACAAGGTATGGCAAGAGGTAGGCGTCTTAGGAGACGATGTACATGTCATACAACCCGAGTCGTTTATGCAGGTGGAACTTGATGGACAGACTCTCAATGTATGGCACGATATCAACCGACTACACGAGGACCTCTTACGAGTCGCACCAGAGGACGAGAAGGCTATTGAGGAGTTCATGCAACTTCTGCATCTCTACCAAAGCGTGGCACTCGTGGCACACAAACCGATGGAGCAGTTGTCGCTTTGGGAGTATGCTAAACTCCTTTGGTCGATGCGCAAAGTGGGAAAGGTGCATCGAGTCTATTCAAAGATGCTCATCTCCGACTATGCCAAGCGTTTCAAAAGTCCGCTCATACGCAAGATGCTCAATGTCTACTTCCCTAAATTCTACAATGTGTCCTCGCTCTTCTATGTTTATGCCGCTTTTTGTAACAGCAATGCCGACCTCCCTCAAGGAGGTAGTAAAGGGATGGTGGACCGTATGCTAGACCGCTATCAGTCCTGGGGTGGCGTACTGCAGACCGGCTGGGCAGCAGAGCAGATCAATATACAAGAGGGGCATGCTTATTCGGTCACTTTCAGCAATGGCACTACTGTCGAGGCAGATTATGTGATATCCACTTGCGACTTGTACCACACCATGGCACACCTCCTGCCAAAGGAGTATATGGACCCTTACATGCGAGAGCATTTCATCGACCTGCCTAAGAAGTATCCTACCTATAGTAGCGTCAACCTCTATTTTGCTGTCGACCACATAACGCAGGATATACCTTGTGCCATGGCACTCGATATAGCAAACCTTAGTATTGATAACCGTCCGGTAGAGACCGGTTTCTTGAAGCACTTCAACTACGAGACCTCCTTCTCCCCCGAAGGCAAGAGTATCCTGCAAGTGCTCCTCACGCAGTATGAGGACGATTACGACTTCTGGGAACGGCTGCGCCGAGAGGACTTTCAAGCATACCGTGCCGAGAAAAACTTGGTTGCCAAGACCGTACAAGATGCCTTGGAGCAACGCTTTGCTGAACTGCAGGGACATATCACCCTCTTGGATGTAGCAACCCCTGTTACCAATACGCGCTATTGCAATGTGTACAAAGGTGCTTTTATGAGTTTCGCCCTTACCTCGCAGAATGAGAAGATATACCACCGTGGGCGTGTACAAGGTGTGGATAACCTCTATCTCGCCGGACAGTGGTTGCAAGCACCTGGTGGACTACCCAATGCGGTAGTAACGGGTAAGTTTGCCGTTCAACGCATGCTTAAAGACCACAAAGAACTAAGAAAGAAGTAATATAAAAAGAAGTAATATAAAATAGATACTATGTCAGTACATTCAGCACAATCGCAGCGAGTCACAACTCGCACTCTCCGTCAGATGAAGGAACAAGGAGAGAAAATTAGTATGCTTACCGCTTACGACTACACACTCGCATCGATTATCGATGAGGCAGGCATCGATATCATCTTAGTCGGAGACTCTGCCTCCAATGTGGTTTGTGGTAACTCTACCACACTCCCTATCTCGCTCGATGAGATGATATTCCTCACCAAAGGAGTACGCCGAGCAGCTAAGCGTGCCTTCGTATTGTTCGATATGCCTTTCGGTTCGTACCAAGAGTCCGACGATAGTGGTATGCGCAACGCTATCCGTGTGATGAAAGAGACAGGTGCCGATGGCCTTAAGATTGAGGGTGGACATCAGATTATCCCACTTGTGAAACGACTCACTGCAGCAGGTATACCTGTGATGGCGCATCTCGGATTAACACCACAGAGCGTGAATCAGTTTGGAGGCTTTGCTTTGCGAGCAAAAGAAGAGAAAGAGGCACAGCAACTCTTCGACGACTCGTTGGCACTCGAAGAGGCTGGTTGTTTCTCGCTCTTGTACGAGAAAATACCTGCAGCCTTAGGAACAAAAGTAACCAATGCCGTGAAAGTACCTACTATTGGTATCGGTGCAGGAGCAGGTATGGACGGACAAGTGCTTGTCCTGCACGATATGTTAGGTATCACGCAGGGCTTCCAACCGAAGTTCCTACGACGCTTTGCCAACATTGGTCAGACCATCAAAGAGGCTACCGAGCAATATATCGCTGCCGTAAAAGACAATTCCTTCCCAAACCAAGAGGAACAATACTAAAGGGATGTTCTAAAAATTGCTTTTGAGATGATTTGTGATTTTTTTATTTAGGAGATGCTTGGCTTGAACGAAGGAGCAATGCGAGCATTGTGACTGAGTGAAAGGCAAGCAGATACAAATAAAAAACGCAAAGCGCTCAAAAAGTGGAGAAACCTTCCAATTAGTAACAAATAAAGAAACGTGGAATTTTTAGAACATCCCTATAGTTTGTGGGTATAGAGAATAATCACTATCTTTGCCGAGATAATATTTATTTTAGAACATCCCTTTAGAACATCCTTTCTATATGACTATTGCTGTATTTGGTAACTCGAGCAAGCGTGATACTCTCACGGAGGTGGCTCGTATCCTTGAGTTTATGGATGCACATCATGTGCAAGTGCTCCTCTCGCAGGAGTTGCGCAACGAGATGAACCTTAGAGATAAGTATGCTCCCTATACCCACGATGTCGATACCACTATCGACTTTGCTCTCTCGGTTGGCGGAGATGGCACGTTCTTATACTCTGCCTCACAAGTGATCGATAAGAATATACCTATCTTGGGTATCAACTGTGGGCATCTTGGTTTCCTCACTGAGGTACAGACTTCCGACAATAATTCGGTCTGCGAGCAACTCATCAATAATGCCTATACCATTGAGCAGCGTGCCCTGCTGCATGTGCAGCCCTCCCATACCTCGGAGGAAGGCGAGATACTTTCGCTCAACGAGGTAGCAGTGATGAAACAGGAGTTGAGCTCAATGATATCGGTAGAGGTATGGATCAATCAGTTACCGCTGCATACCTACAAGGCCGATGGTCTATTGATATCTACCCCTACAGGTTCAACGGCATATAACTTGTCAGTCGGAGGACCATTGATGGCTCCGCAGACACACGCCATAATAATATCGCCTATTGCTACGCACAGCCTGACCGTACGCCCTTTGGTTATACCCGACGATTGGAAAATTGACTTAAAGATAAAGAGTCGTTCACACAGTTACCTGCTCTCCGTTGATGGACGCAGTAGGACGATGAAAGAGGAAGTGACTCTGCATATAGAGAAAGCCACGCGGACCGTGAAGTTGGTACACACCGAGGAACACTCGTTCTTCAACTCCCTGCGGCAGAAACTCTTCTGGGGCGTGGAGAAGTGAGATGAAGCGTAGCACAGCAATCATATTATCGCTATTGCTTGTGATGTCACTGTCGGCACAAGGCACTTCCTTCCGTGAGGGACTGTTTCGGTATGCGCCTTTCGGACATTCACTATTGGCAGATATGCACCCCGACTTCGTGCGCTTGGATATGCAATGGAACACCAATCATCACTCCTATGATTGGGGACATACTGGTGATAGTTATCGCTTCACGACAGCGGCTGTGTTCGGTATGAAACTGCCCTTGTGGCGAGGTAATATCCATAGCGATGCTTATGCCTTAGCCGTCTCCATACCTCTATCTGCCTCGTTGTGGTTAGACCTAACCGAACCGACTACCTCACCCGTGATTGATACTGACTACCGAATAGGAGGACCGATAATATGCTTCATGCATAGGCTGAATAAAGGCTTTGCAAAGAACTATTCCATATCGTGGGACCCCTTCAAACACGAGTCGACTCATATAGGCGATGAGTTAGTCCTGCAGCATGCCGACTTGGGCTTCCCTTTGCGACGAGTCAATGTGTCGTATAACTATACGGAACTGAACTTCACCCTCAACGAAGCCGAGGACCGCTATGCGCAAAACCATTGTTTTCGAGTAGGGCTACTGCTCTTATGGAATGCTCGTCGTGGATGGTATTTTATCGATGCAACCGATGGAGATGCCTCTTTAGCGCAACCAAAGGTGTCACCATGGGAAATGTATCTGCAATATCAGTATCAGTCCCCTACATCCAAGCATGGCTTTCAAGGTGTGGCATCGGTAGAGGTGAGAAATCGTGCTGCACTCGGCTACCCCGACTATGCAGTCGATAACGAAGGACAACTGATTGCAACGGAACATACAGAACGCCGTGCGTTTACATACAATGTGTTCCTCGGGGCACGGTTTAATATGCCGCACTACGATGGCTATTTCTCCCGTTTCGCAATGGGAGTACGGCTCTATCATGGAATATGTCCGTGGGGACAGTTCCGCAATATAACAGATTATAATCAGGCAGGTCTATGCCTTATATTTGAATAGAAATGGAAAAGAAAGATTTACGCATCATCTATATGGGTACGCCAGAGTTTGCAGTAGCCCCTTTGCGCGCATTAGTGGAGAACGGATACAACATCGTGGCAGTTATCACTATGCCCGATAAACCTGCTGGAAGAGGACACAAGTTGCAATACTCACCCGTGAAAGAGTATGCCTTGCAGGCAGGTCTACCCGTATTACAACCAGAGAAGTTGAAAGACGAAGGTTTCGTAGAGGAACTTCGATCATACAAAGCCGACTTGCAGATAGTAGTGGCTTTTCGTATGTTGCCAGAGGTCGTATGGAACATGCCTCGTCTTGGTACCTTCAACCTCCATGCTTCCTTGCTGCCTCAGTATCGTGGTGCTGCACCAATCAACTGGGCAATCATCAATGGCGAGAAAAAGACAGGGGTCACAACCTTCTTCCTCAAGCATGACATTGACACTGGGGATATGATCATGCAGCGTTCCTTAGAGATTGGTGAGGACGAGAATGTAGGTAGTCTATACGACCGACTTATGGCATTAGGCACTGAGACAGTACTGCAGACCATGGACCAGATACTCGCAGGAACGGTTCAGCCCGTCCCTCAACCGGAATTGCCCGCCGAAGCCCTACGACCAGCGCCAAAGATATTCCGTGAGACATGCGAGATTGACTTTAGCAAGACTGCCCAAGAGGTGCATAACTTCGTAAGAGGCCTAAGTCCATATCCTGCTGCATGGGGCAGACTAACAATAGCAGGCGAAGAGAAAGTTGTTAAAATCTTTGCCGTTCGACCCATTCAACAGAATCATCACTTGCCCTATGGTACTTTGCAGATAGAGGATAAGAAGACAATGCGTGTGGCAGTAGCAGATGGGTTCGTAGAGATATTAGAACTACAGTTGCCCGATAAGAAACGCATGACAGCGCAAGCACTGCTCAATGGTTTACATAGCTAACGGAGAGCGTATAATGGATTGCGAAGCCTTGATACATAAGTACTATGCAGATAACCCACAATTGGAGAAAATCCTCCTGCAGCATAGTCGTTGTGTAGCGCGTAAAGCCTTAAGTGTTGCGCATCATCATCCAGAACTACATGCCGACGAGACATTCCTCTACGAGGCGGCAATGTTACACGATATAGGTATCTTCCAATGTGATGCATCAGGCATCTTTTGCTATGGCAAGCATGATTATATATGCCATGGGTATCTTGGGGCAGAACTGCTGCGTAAAGAAGGACTGCCTCGGCATGCTGAAGTGGCACAGCGCCATACAGGTACGGGCATCACTGCCGAACAGATAGTGCGAGACCACCTGCCTCTGCCCGTACAGGACTTTTGCCCGCATACTATTGAAGAGGAGATAATATGTTATGCCGATAAGTTCTATAGCAAGAGCCATCCGGAATGCACCAAGACCCTGTCACAGGTGCGACATAGTCTTGAGAAATTCGGCAGCGAGAACATTGCTCGTTTCAACGCTTGGCATAAGCGCTTCCATACTCGACGAAACCGTCGTGGTTAGAATTGGAAATAGATGAAGGCTTGCAGGTCAGCCGTGATGAATTGGTAAACGGCGAACACCACCAATACAGCGATAATCCCAATGACCGGCACGGGCAACATGGCAAAACGAATACGATACCATTGCTTGAACTTGCTCGGTAGCCAGTGAATAAGCATACCTATCACAAAAAGCAGCATCACACCGGAGTATTGATAGATAACTTGCGGCACTATCTGCCAGTTCCATGGCGAACCGATCTGGGTAATCATCTGTGTCGCAGTCTGCCATGCTTCATGATTAGCCGTCGCCGGATCAAGGTTGCTCCCTGCACGGAAGAATAATCGCGTGAAAGTGATAAAAGTGAAGGTCTGCATCACTGCCCATGCTGTAGCAATATATTGAACCAGATGACTGTCTGTTGCCGAACGGCGATGGTGAATCAGATAGTAGATGTAACGAATCAGTGTGGCGCAACTGAGACAGAGCAGCCATACCGTGCAGAGATTCACAAACGGAGTGGGGTAGAAGTGGTGCGTTATCACAATAGCTACCGATAGAATCGTCATGATAGCCATACGCAAATGCCAAGAACAGTCTCTCCATAACTTGAAGATAATCATACCGATACCGTTCAACCCGCCCCAGATAATGAAATTCCAACTGGCACCATGCCAAAGACCACCCAATAGCATGGTGATGAACGAGTTGAGGTTGGCATATATCTTCTTACGCCTTTGCGGAAGGAATATCAGTGCAAGCACTACGCAAAGCGAAACAACAATGATAGCGAGACCGATATAGATATTACCGGTCAGTGCTACGGCAATAATAGCAAAGAGTATCAATAAAATGTAGGTTGCAGGGGTCGAGTTACGGTTGCCACCTAGAGGAATATAGAGATAACTCTTCAACCACCGAGAGAGCGATATATGCCACCTGCGCCAGAAGTCTTGCGGGTTAGTGGCTTTATAGGGAGAGTTGAAGTTCTTAGGAAGGTAGAAACCCATTAGCATGGCAAGCCCAATGGCGATATCAGTATACCCAGAGAAGTCGGCATATACTTGTAGCGAATAGGCAAAGAGCGCAAAGAGATTCTCGAACCCAGAGAACAGCAGTGGGTTGTCGAACACTCGGTCGATATACTGCACTGCAAGATAGTCCGACAGCACAATCTTCTTGATTAGGCCATTCAATATCCAGAATACTGCAATGCCAAACTGCCGTTTTGAAAGATTAAAGGGCTTATATAGTTGAGGAATGAACTCTGATGCCCGCACAATAGGACCTGCCACAAGCTGAGGAAAGAACGAGACATAGAAACCGAAGTCCAAGATATTGTCCACAGGCTTGATCTGTCGTTTATAGACATCCATCGTGTATGATATCACTTGGAATAGATAGAAAGATATGCCTACTGGAAGTACTATCCTATCTACATCGAAACGCCCATGGTCGCAGAACCCGTTACCAATCCAAGCAAAGATATCGAACACTTGAATGTGCGTGGAAAATATATCATTCACCATATTGGTGAGGAAATAGGCATACTTGAAATAGCATAGAAGGGATAAGTCTACTACAATGCTCAAGGCTAACCAAACCTTAGCCAATCGCTCTCGACCCCGTGTTTGAGCCGAGTAGATTCGTCGAGCGATGAGAAAATCGGAGCAAGTGACAAAGAGAAGTATCAAGATAAAGATACCACTCGTCTTATAGTAAAAGAATAGACTAACGAATAGCAGAAAACTGTTCCTCAATAGCCGTTTCTTATGGAACAAAGCAAAGAAGGCATAGACAATCGCAAAGAATGCCCAGAAGTAGAACTGCGTGAAGAGCAATGGAGTGTTTGCGTCGAACGCAAAGATGTGTGTGAGCAGATCCTTCATCAGTCTATTCTTCTATATCGTTTCTCCATAAGTAGAACTTATACCCATTGAACAAGGCATCGCAGAGTATATTCCCAATGTTCTCTGCCCCTTTCCGAGTGAAGTGGACATAGTCACTACCCGCCAATCCTGCCTTTACCCACTGCTGCATGGAGTTCTCGCCACCCATGGTGTTATAAATACTCCAATAAGCAGCACCCGATTTCGTTACCTCTCGGCAGAGAGCCCGTTCCAAGTAAGGCAGCAATGGATAAGTCTGCAACACTCCTTTGCGACGAGTGGTCATATCGCTCGGACCGATAAACAGTATGGCCGCATTGGGAGCTTGACGCTGTAAAAATTGTATCTGCCCAATCAGTGCAGCCACATACTCATCCACCTCTTCCTCTGAATGTAGGTGCGGCATGTTGTTACCTCCGTACTGTAAGATGATTAGGCGTGTATTGGTGGCACTATAGTAAGCACGCAACTGCGCTGCTTGGATGCTTGTGAATATCATACCCGAGCAACCACGCATGGGGATATTGTCCACACCCACACCCGTGTCGGTGCTGAGTAGCAGACCATACACCTCGCCTTGCCCTGAAAGTCGTACATTGACACTCGTACTGCTATCTGGTAATGTCACCGTGGTGAGTTGGAGAGCAGCATTGGAAGGTGTTATCTTGGTAGTTTGTCCATTGGCGGTAAAACGCAGCATCGACTCTGTATTGCTCAATAGAGTAAGTCGATTGAACTGATGTGCCGAGTAGATACCGGTATTCTTGCTGCGTGGAATGATAGAGCAAGCAATGGTGGTGTCTATGATGGCTACTTGCCCCATAGGACCATACTTGTTGCTGCCGTTGCGCCGAAAAGACTTATTGCCATACACTAAGTAGCGTGTCGGTTCGGGCTCGGTATGTTGCCCAAGTGTGACGGTGGCAATTGACTGATAGAGTGGCACCAATCCAGGACCGCCTCCGCCAAAGTGTTCCTGCAGTCGGCGACGCAACATCTGTGTGATACGGTCCTCCTCAATCTGCGAGTCGCCATAGTGTACGATATGCACGCATGTATCTTTCGCACTGCGAAGTGCTGCATAGAGATTGTCAAAGTAAGTACTATCTCCAATAGAGCAACTGTCCTCCTTGGGCCAATGAATGCGTGATGGATTGGTCTTGAAATAATCAACAAAGCCCATCTCTTCCGCCTTACGAGCCTCCTCCTCTCGCAGTGCAAGTAACTCCTCGGGCGATAACTCGGGCTCACTGACAACCTCTTCCGTCTCTTCCTCACTCTGTAGAAAGGACTTTAAGGTAGGGAAACGCAAGGTCACATCCCCAATCGTCACACCCTCTTCGGGATACACCGCCGCTATGCACGCCAAAGTGGCAATGATGCAGAAGATGAACAGACTGATATGCCAAGGCTGAGGCTGCTTCATTTCTTCCAAAGAGTAGGCGAAAAGAGAAGTAAAACTGTGAATATCTCAAGACGACCGATGAGCATAATGAGTATCATCACCCACTTGCCCACGATCGGGAATGCCGCATAAGTACCCGCCGGACCGAACTGACCTATACTGATGCCCACATTGCCCATCGCCGATATAGCCGTCCCAATCGACTCATCGAAGTCCAAACCACATGCACAGAACACAAGTGTGGCGATGCCAATAATGAACATATAGAATAGCATGAAGGCCATCGTGTTGTTTATCGACTGCTGCCCAACGGGCTTGCCATTGAGTTTCACAGGGATGATGGCGTTCGGGTGTATGCGTCTCTTGAACTCTGCCAAGCCGTTCTTAATGATAATGACAATACGCACCCACTTGATACCTCCCGAAGTGCTACCAGCGCAACCGCCTGTAAGCATCAAGAACAAGATGAGCACCCACAATACCGATGGCCACAACACATAGTTTGATATGGTATAACCCGTCGATGTCATCGCTGCTACCACCGTGAATAGTCCATCCCTAAAAGATCTCTCTGCCGTGTGCCAATCCCACGATGGACGGGATATATAGAGCCCTGCAAACACCACCAAAGCACAAAGTAGCGCGCAACCCACATACCAATGCGTCTCTTCGTCGTGCAATAAATGCTTCGGCTTGCCTCGTAACAAGTAGATAAGTAGCACGAAGTTGATACCAGCCAGCAGCATAAACACCGTCACCGTATAATGTATCGCAGCGTTATCATAGAACGCCAAACTACTGTTCTTGGTCGAGAATCCCCCTGTCGCCATAGTCGACAATGAGTGACATACCGAGTCGAATAGGTCCATACCGAACAACCAAAGCAACAGTATCTCGCAGAGCGTTAGACAGAAGTACAACCCCCAGATAAGTTTAGCGGTGTCTGATATCCTTGGCGACACTTTCTCGTAGGAGAGTCCCGTCACCTCCGCTGCATAGAGCTGCATCCCACCCATGCCAAACATAGGCAGAATTGCGATCGAAAGAACGATGATTCCCATACCGCCCAACCATTGAGTAAGGCTCCTCCAAAAGAGTACACCGTGTCCCATAGCCTCCACATCCGGAATAACGGTAGCCCCAGTAGTCGTGAATCCCGACATCGTCTCGAAAAAAGCGTCCGTGAAACTAGGTATCGCCCCGCTTAGATAATAAGGCAACATACCAAACAGCGAGAATATAAACCACACAATCGCCACAATCAAATACCCCTCTCGTGCCCCCACGTGCTTCTCTGCTTTGCGCCCAACAAGTAGTCCAATGATGCCCGCCAGCATCGTAACAGCCGTACTAAAACAGAAGTAATTGAGTTCTTTCTCGTGATAGATAAGACACACAACCGACGGCATAAGCATGAAGAACGCCTCTATCAGCAAGAGAGCCCCCATCGTCTTGATAACCAACCTTGTGTTGAATGTCTTTGTCATCCGTCTTTGCTTATTACTTAAAGAACTTCTCGAGCTGCCTAATAGCCGCCGACTTGCAGAATACTACCACTTGGTCATTGGTCACCACCTGCGTATCACCGTTCACCAATACCGCCACTCCGTCTCTTACGATGGCACCAATATTGATGTCTCTCGGCAAGTCAAGCTGCTTAATCTTGTGCCGTGTAATCTTACAACCCTCCGTAGCCTTAAGCTCCACAATCTGTGCATCGGCGCTCGTTAGGTTGCGTATATTGAGTACCGTGGCATCCAACAGCATCTGATAGATATACCCAGCGGCAATAGCCTTCTTGTTTATCACACTTCCTATGTCCAAACCTTCTGCCATTGGGATGTAGTCGATGTTCTCAACCTCTGCAATCGTCTTTCTCACGCCCAATCGTTTCGCAGCCAAGCATGCAAACAAGTTGGTCTCACTACTGTCCGTCACCGCCACAAACGCATCCACATCCCGTATCCCCTCCTCTTTCAGCACCTCCATATTACTGCCGTCCGCATTGATAATGAGCGCATTCCCTAGCTTCGTCGAGAGCTGATAGCAGGTCTCTCTATTCGACTCCAGTATCTTAATATTCAGGTTATCAGGCAACGATTGTGCAGCCTTTTGCGCAATACGACTACCGCCCACAAATAGAACATTATGGATATCCCGTTTCTCCTTACCAGCTTGCTCGCGCACGAAATCGAGGTTCTCCTTGGTACAAACGAAATACACCAAGTCCCCTGCCAATATCTCATCGCTGCCTCGTGGGATAATCGTCTCCATACCACGCTTTATTGCCACTACTCGGTACCGACTGTGGTTGAAGCTCCCGTCCATGAACTTCTTGTTGATTATGACCGAGTTCTCTCTCACTCTCACAACACAAAGGTGCAGTGTCCCATCGCCCAACACGAGGTGATAACGCATCCAATTGGTCTGCAACGCTTCACATATCTCCTTTGCAGCCAGCACCTCTGGATAGATGAGGTGGTTCAATCCCAATTTCTCAAAGAAAACTCTGTTCTCAGGCAGTAGATACTCGTAGTTATCGATGCGCGCAAGAGTCTTCTGGGCCCCCATACTGTTGGCTATCAGACACGCCGTCATGTTGACACTCTCGTGAGGAGTAACAGCGATAAACAAGTCCACATCCTTCACACCTATATCTCGCAAGTCGCGCAGCGAGGTAGGTGAACCCACCTTCGTCTGCATGTCGTAGTTCGACTCAAGGTTGCCCAACTTGTCGGCGTCCTCGTCCATGAGGCTTATCTCCATGTTCTCGCGGGTCAACAGTTTGGCCAAGTGCGTTCCTACTTCCCCCGCTCCTGCTATGATTATGCGCATAGATATTATGGTTGAGTTGTTTCTAATGAATGACGGATGCCCTCTGCGTCCAATCCCAATGCGTGGTATAACTCTCTCGTGCTGCCATGTTCTACGAACTGGTCCCTAACTCCAAGCCGTACCACACGAGACTTATAGCCTTTCTCTGCGAAGTATTCAGCCACTGCACTCCCGAGTCCACCGGCGTCTATACCGTCCTCCGCCGTGAATACTAAGTTACATTGCCGCCCCACTTTGTCCAATACCTCGGTGTCGATAGGCTTCAACCACACCATGTCGTAGTGCATCACAGCCATATCCGCAATGGCTTCCTGCACCGTGTTCCCGATCGCTCCAATCGACAGCACCGCCGTCGTCGCCCCTTTGCAAGGTTTCAGTAGCCGTGCCTTACCTATCTCCATCGGCTGAGGCTCTTTCTCCCGAGGGTCTTCCGTGTCAGGTATCGGACCTCGAGGATAGCGTATTGCAAGGGGTCCTCCCACTGTCTGAGCCGTGAAAAGCATATCTCTCAGGTCTGCACCTAACCTCGGTGCGCCGATGATGATGTTCGGAATAGGACGCAAGTACGCCATGTCAAACAGCCCATGGTGGGTCGCTCCGTCGGCTCCCACTATCCCTGCTCGGTCGATGCAGAGCACCACATGCAGGTCTGGTAATGCCACATCATGGATGATATTGTCGTAAGCCCGTTGCATGAACGACGAATAGATGTTGCAATAAGGCAGCATCCCCTCTTTCGCAAGCCCTGCCGAAAAGGTCACCGCATGCCCTTCAGCGATTCCAACATCGAACACCCTCTCGGGCATCTCGTGCTGCATTATGTTCATGCTGCACCCACTCGGCATCGCTGGTGTGACTCCCACAATACGCTTGTCCTTCCTTGCAAGGTCCAACAAGGTCTTACCAAACACCTCTTGCCACAGCAACGCATGCACCCCACCGTTCTTCTCGCACGCCCGCACGCCTGTCTCCACGCAGAACTCACCTGGTGCGTGCCAAACGGTCTGCTCCTGTTCCGCTGGCGCATAGCCTTTCCCTTTCTTGGTAATAATGTGCAACACCCGAGGCCCCTCGTAGTCTTTTATCTCCGATAAGATGCGAACAAGGTCCACTACATTGTGCCCGTCCGCAGGCCCAAAGTAACGTAGATTGAGTCCCGTGAAGATATTCTTCTGCTGATGCGTGAGCATCGCCTTGAGGCTGTTGTTGAAACGCTGAACCCGTTGCTTCTTCTTGTTGTCGATAAGGTGCAGATGTTTCAGCAGCAGATACAACCGATAACGAAACTTGTTATACCCCTTCGAGGTCGTGATGTCCACCAAATACTGGGTAAAACCGCCCTTCAATGGGTCTATCGCCATGTTGTTATCGTTCAATATTATGAGCAGATTGTTCTTGTCCATGGACGTATTGTTCAACCCCTCAAAGGCCAATCCCCCCGTCATTGCACCGTCTCCTATAACGGCCACCACCTGCCGCCGATTCCCTTGCATCTGGTTAGCGATCTGTTCCCCCAAAGCAGCCGAGATCGAGTTGCTCGCATGACCCGCTATAAACGCATCATACTCGCTCTCTTTCGGTGTCGGAAACGGGGCCAATCCCTTATACTGCCGATTCGTATGAAAGCGTTCACGCCTGCCTGTCAGTATCTTATGCGCGTACGCTTGGTGACCAACGTCCCATATCAACCTGTCATCCGGCGTGTTAAACACGTAATGCAACGCCACCGTCAGCTCTATTGTTCCTAGCGACGACGCCAAATGTCCTGGGTGTTTACTCAACTCCTCTATGATAAAATCGCGCAACTCAGCACACACCTGCGGCAATTCTTCGATCCGTAGTCGCTTCAAGTCGCTGGGATAATCGATATGTGATAAATACTTATACTCCATTATTTAGCATTCCGATGCAATCCTCCTCCCGCCTTTCTCCGCTCCCCGTGCATATCAAACCGCAAAGGTACGACATTTATTCCGATAAAAAAAGAACCCTTCACCTTATCAATAAAAGGGAAAGGTTCTTGAGAGCGGCAAACGAGGCTCGAACTCGCGACCCCCAGCTTGGGAAGCTAGTGCTCTACCAACTGAGCTATTGCCGCTTAAGCATCCTATCAAGATGGCGCTGCAAAGGTACAACTTCTTTTCCAACGACGCAACATCTCCCCAATAATTTTAAGACAAACCCGAATTCTTGCCACCACAATCCCCCATCATCCTGCCGCTTTTCTCGAGCGTATATCCAGACCATTACCGGAGCATTACCGGAGCATGTGACACCCTTACCGAGTCCTTGCTATGTTTTCTCGCTGATTATAAGTTATTTACAATTGGTTAATTGTTCCTATTCTCCTTCTATTATCCACTATAATCTCTATAATCCACTAGCCCCTCCCCCTTCCGTAGAGGCTGTTTAACAAGTCAAAATTTCTAATTGACTGTGCTTTGCTACCGGGGGCGCGGGCGCCTCGCCCGCGGAAAAGATGCTGCGCATTGTGGAGACGACACGCCCTCGTGTCGTTCGGGTCGCCAGACCCGTTTGACCATACTACGTTTTTTCGTCGTATTCGAACAAAATATGGCAATATCAGTCCTTTAGGTCTTGTGTCTTTTAGTACGCAGCACGGTCCGTTGTTTTTATGACCAATTCATGACAATACGCAGCACGGTCCGTTGTTTTTATGACCAATTAATGACAATACGCTGCAGGCGTCCGTTCAAAAAGCATCATCCCCTCCACCATCTTTCGTCCATTTTCTGTAATTTTCAACAGAGCATAAAATCTACTTTGTCCTTTTCTTCAATTTTTCGTGAGCACGCAGTGCGAGCAGGAAACACCCCATTCACCCCCGAGGCAAGGAAAAAGAATCCCCCCCCCACGAAACAATTGTCAAATTGTCAATTGTCAAATTGTGAAATTATTCCTACCTTTGCACCCAAATTACATAACGATGACGACAAAAATTTACACCTTCTTCGAAAAGCACAAGGCACTCCTTTACATCCTCCTTGTCCTTACATCTGCTTTTTTCCTTTTCTTTGGATCTCGTATCTCATTCGAGGAGAACATTGCCAAACTCCTTCCACAGTCTACCGACCTCAATGTCGACATCGCCTTCCAAGACCTAAGAGTAAAAGATATGGTCTTCGTGCAAGTCGTTGGTAACGACGATAATACGCCCGAGGACTTAGCCGATGCCATGGACCTCTTCATGACCAACTTAGAGCAGTCCGCTGCCGAAGAAGACCTCCTACACGGCACGCTCTATTCCATCGACCCTACCGAATGGACCGACCTTGCATACTACCTCACATCCGTATTCCCTAACTACCTGACTTTCACCGATCAACAGATGGATAGCCTTGCCTCTGTTGAACACATTCAGAGCCAGATAAACCAATACAACCAACTCCTCGATACCGAACTCGGTTCCATGCTCTACGACTTCCTCGCCATGGACCCTATCGGTATGCACAACCTCTTCATGCCAAGCAATCCCACAGGCGGTTTCCGGATGCTCAATAACCACTTCTATTGCTCCGACACCACCGTCTGCATTGGCTTCCTCTCGCCTAATATCAGTTCCTCCGACTCAGGCACGGCAAAGCATCTGCTCCGCCGAATAAAGAAAGCCGCTGCACAAGTATCCGAACAATACAATGGCGTCGAAGTCCTCTACCATGGTACGGTCATTCAGTCCGCCAACAACTCACTAAGGATATGCAAAGACCTCTTTACCACCCTTGGTCTCTCGCTCCTACTCATCATTATCCTGCTCGCTGTCTGCCTTAAAGACCATAAATCGATGCTCCTCCTCCTTTTCCCCATCGTCTATGGCACCTTTATGGCACTCGCTTGTATCTACCTTGGCAAAGGTATCATCTCCCTCATGTCGGTTAGTATCGGTGCTATCGTCTTAGGAGTGGCGCTCAGTTATAGCCTTCATGTCATGATTCACTTCAAATACACCGGCAGTCGAGAACGAGTAGTAAAAGAACAAACCATCCCCGTCATCTTAGGAAGCCTCACCACCATAGGCGCCTTTGCAGGAATGCTCTTTACTCAATCCTCTCTCCTTCAAGACTTTGGATGGTTCGCCTCCCTCGCCGTTGTAGGCACTACCATTGCCAGCCTTCTCTTCATGCCACACTTCTTCCCGAAAGAGAACAAGCGCAACGAGAAAGCCTTCGCCTTCATGGAGAAGATAAACGCTTACCCTATCGACCAAAACCGGTTTGTACAAGTAGTGTTGCTGCTCTTTGTGGTCGTTACTATCTGCTTCTCAGGCAAATACACCTTCGACCCGAACCTCCGACACATCAACTATACTGCCCCAGAGGTGGCTCGCTCACAACAGTTATGGGCAGAGAAAAACAACCAAGGGATGGCGCAGCAGTACTATGCTGCAGTCGCTACGGACCTCAACTCCGCCCTTGTGCAACTCAAAGAGATGGAATCTGTTTGCGATAGCCTAAAGCAGAACGGACTCATTGGCTCCTATCTGTCCACTTCCGTCCTCCTACCTGACACCGCTACCCAAGCCAAACGGATTGCCCATTGGAAAGAATACTTCACCCCCGAGAAACAAACCGCTATCGAGGCAAACATCCGGACGGCTTGCCTACGCTGTGGCGTAGACCCAACTATGTATGCCCCCTTCGCCGATGCTATGCTGGCTGACTACCAACCCGAACTCTTGCTCGAACAAGGACTCATACCTGAGCAGATGGCTACTATCCTTGCTGAACAAGTAGGCGATTATTGGCTCGTCTATATGCCTATAAAGATGCCTGCCGAGAACCTCTTAGCAACCAACGATGCTATGGATGCTATCGATGGCTGTATGGTACTCGACCCTTACTACTATTCAACAAACTTAGTGGAATTGATACACGGTGACTTTAATAAGATACTGCTCATCTCCTCTATCTTCGTCTTGATAGTCCTCTTGCTCAGTTTCCGGCGTGTATCACTTGCTTTGATTGCCTTCCTTCCTATGGCTATCAGTTGGTATGTCGTATTGGGAAGTATGGCGCTCACGCACCAATCCTTCAATATCATCAACATCATCGTCTCCTCCTTCGTCTTTGGTATCGGTGTGGACTACTCCATCTTTATCATGGATGGACTCCTTGCGGCGGCGCGAGGCGAAGATAATAAGCGACTCAGTTACCATAAGACGGCTATCACCATGTCTGCCACTATCTTAGTGCTATGCATGGCTTCGCTCCTCTTTGCGGTGCACCCTGCTATCCGTAGTATAGGTTTTGCCTCTTTGGTTGGTATGATTACCACCATGATGCTCTCCTATGTCCTACAGCCTTGGCTCTTCAAACTCTGCCTCCGCAGCAAACATATCCGTAAATGGTGGAAAATAAAGAACGTGTAACCACGAACGTGCAACCCTTAACTACTCCTCCACCGACCGTAGTGAGAACACCTGATACCCTACATCGCAGTTGATGCAGTTATGAGGTTGACAGTAGTTTTGATAGAGGTGGATAAGGGATTGAGTATCGGCTGCCGACTCAATGCTCTGCCCCAATAACCGCCATTGACGGATGATATGGTTGTCCTCGGCCGGTATCTTTTGTAGTAGGCTGTACACTTCCTCCACCATAGCCTCATTGTTGTTCGCTATTGCAAAGGTGTACTTATACGGCAGCACCGTATTGATAAGCAATACATCCACACTCCCCTTGCCCAACTTAGCACCCTCCTTAAGGGCAAACAACCGACTGCAATCCTTTATGGTATGCGCGTCCATTAGGTTCGAGAACAAGAACTCCGACTGGTATATCAGTTGAGCAAACTGCCGTATACGGACATCCGGAAACGACTGTGGACGCATGCGGGCATACTTCCACATACTGCCGTCTATCGGTTGTAAGTTGAACTTCTTCTGTAAGAACCGATACTCCCTCAGTAACGACTTCTCCTCCTCCGTTCTTGCTCTCTCCTCGGTCAGTAGTCCAGACTGCCCAAGGAGTATGGCTGTCAGTTGAAACAAACTGTTCCTATGCTTCTGTAAGCAAGATAAAGGCGTTTGTATGGCCATCAACTCAAAGGGCATTCCGTTCGTGTGAAAGCCGAAGTTATGAGCAAGGGTGATATAGAAGGCATGCTCCCAACTACCGTGTGTAATCTCCAATAGACTGTTTATAGCACGCCTCTTGCACTCTAAACGGTTATGCAGCAAGGCTGCCCTCCAACCTTTGCTAAGCAGCATAGGGTCTGACAGTAACCTCTTACCACATTCCACCACAGCCATGGCGGAGTCCATGCTCTGTGCCGTCTTGATAAGCCCCGTAAGGTAATCTTGGTCTAAAGGATACTGCAGCACACACTGCTCTATCTCTTCCCCACGAGAGTTATACACCCGCTTATCGTTGTTGCGAACAATATGTAAGATAACGCTATCGTATGCAGCATCTGTATCATGATGGTGCTTATACCAATCCGAAGCATTGATATGTATCTCTACATTGCCCACCCATTCTCTTCCGCCTATGCGGATACGAGCATGAAGGAAATCCGGACCAGCATCCAAGTTATGCTGACCTACCGATAAGATATCCACACTTGCACCATGTATGGTCTCTTGTGGATTCCCTGCCCATAGACAATGCTGCCAGATATAGTGCATCACTATCTCGGGTATATCATTTTGCTTTACTGAGGGTGGCATACCAGATAAGGATTTAGTTTAGATAAGGGAGTAGAAAACAATAGCAAGGCATATTCATCCTTGCTATTGTCTTATAGATAACGAATTAGTGTATATACGACACCCCTTGTTCGTAATAGGGATAGTACCTATCCAGCAAGTCCTTTTGATTCGTCCTACTCCATTCTTGTAATACGAATCCAAGTACTGCTGTCTTCTGCTGCAAGGTAGAAGCAACATACTTCCTGTTCTTGGCATTCAACGATGCACCCCAATTAAGGTAATCAACGCAGTTATCTGCTACCTTCGTCAACATCTCATTGCCTGTCTTGCTATCCCCAATCTTATTATAGAGTACAGCCATCGTTGCCGAGGTGTAATCATAAGGGATATTGTATTCAGGTAACATCTCCTCTGCATAGCCAAGTACCTCTTTGACTTTAGCATAATCACCCTCTTTATAGAGTGCGTCTGCCAACTGAGCAAACATCATACGATGGGTCCTGCACATCCGCATCAAGTTCTCGTCGATATAGATACCCTTCTGATTCATATTACCATAGCGGAATTTATGCATCATGTTGTCATACATCGTCTTGGTATTGACACGAGGTTGACCATCCTCCGATGCTACTGGAGTAATCTGATATGCCAGACCCGTCAACTCGAAGTACTTCTCCATGCCTTGGTAGTAATCACCACCTACCGTTACAGCAAAGTACATCGGACGCTTCCAATGATTGGTCGACATCATCTCCAATATCATCATCTTACTACGAGTCAGTCTCCTGCCCAAAGAGTAATCAATACGCTCTGCTACCGATTCCATTGGGTAGATGCACGAGTCTCCTATGCAGAACACTGGCGATGCCTTTACATCCGCCGTGTCTATAGGAAGATACAACTTATTGGTTGGTATATACGACTCTCCGTCCTTCTTTGTACGAGGGTCATCGCTGCGCAAGAACTGAAAAGCAGTTTCTATTGTCAGAGGCGAACCTATCTTATTATCTATATATGCCACCTCATTCTTGCCAGGCATGAAGTCTTCCGCATCCCAACTGATAGGCAATGCTTCCGACTCGTAGTATGGACGCTTCATCTGACCTATATACCAGTCGGTCTGTAGGTAAGAGAGGTTACATACACGCAAGTCCGTACGCTCACCTTCTACCTCTTGGTTGTACCACAATGGGAAGGTATCATTATCACCATTACTGAAGATAATACCGTTATACCTACAAGAACGGAGGTAGTTAGCACCAAAGTCCCTGCAAGAATACCTTCCACTGCGGTCGTGGTCATCCCAGTTCTGTTGTGCCATAAGCGCAGGCACACCTAAGCAGAGTATGGTAGCCGCAATAGCCACTATCGTACGCATCTTCTGCGAGTCTTTGCCTTTCTCGAATAGCGATGCAATACCGTCCACAATAGCAGGTACTGCCAAGCCTATCCATATACAGAATGCATAGAACGAACCTGCATAAGCATAGTCTCGCTCACGAGGCTGATAAGGTACTTGGTTAAGGTAGATAACAATAGCCAATCCCGTCAAGAAGAACAGCAGGAAAGTAATAGAGAAGTTCTCTATACCCTTGCGCTTCTTACTCAGTTGATATACAATACCTATGATACCCAAGAGCAATGGCAACATGTAGTACACATTATGCCCCTTGTTCTCTCGTAGTTCCTTTGGCAACGCATCTTGGTCGCCCAAGCGTGCATTATCAATGAATGGTATACCCGATATCCAGTTACCATGCTGTATCTCTCCATAGCCTTGTATGTCGTTCTGTCTACCTGCAAAGTTCCACATGAAGTAACGCCAATACATGAAGTCTACCTGATAACGGAAGAAGAAACGCATGTTCTCCCAGAAAGTAGGCACTTTGTCCGTCTTCATCTGTCCGCAGTACTCGTAACGCACCTTTTTGCCTTTTATCTCTCCCCATTCTTTGTACCCACTCACATGGCGTGGGTCAGACGAGAACATACGAGGGAACAGCATGTTATATTCCGACTGCATCTTATAGGTCGACTTATGCCCCGTTACCACATACCGGTCCTTCTCGTCCTTCGACTTCTTAGGCGCAGGTGCATATTGTGCACTACCTTCTTTCACAATAGGTACACACATATTGCCCTTTATCTCAAGCGCAACCGGCGCATTATAGGTCGCCCCATAGAACAATGGTGTATCGCCATACTGCTCACGGTTGAGGTAGTACTTAAGCGAGAACACATTATCCGGTGAGTTCTGGTCCATAGGCGTATCCGCACTCGAACGAATAACTAAGGTGGCATAACTGCTATAACCAATAACCACCATCGCTACCATCAGTACTGCCGTGTTCAACCAGCGAACAGGGATAACCGTACGCTTCCATATCAATATACCACTGATGGCAAGGATAAGGATAACACCTACAATAGCACTCTCTTTCAAGAATGGAACACCTGCCAACGAGATAGCCAAAACAAACGAGATAAGCACACTTGCAGTAGGTGCCTCCTCCTTGTCTATCGCACGGTAACTCGAAGCAACTGCCCATATCAATGCTACTGCCAACAGTACAAGGTATACCGCCAAGCCAGTGTTGAACGGACAACCCAATTGGTTGACAAACAATAACTCAAACCAACCGGCAATAGTAGGCATACCAGGTATGATACCATACAAGATAGCGGCTAAGATAACCACCGACACCAGGAACGCAATGATAGTCCCCTTCCATGAGAACTCATACTTGCGGAAATAGTATACCAACACAATAGCCGGTATCGTCAGTAGGTTAAGCAAGTGCACACCAATCGACAAGCCCATGAGGTAGGCTATCAGTATCAACCAACGGTCCGAACCCTCCTCTTCAGCATGCTCGTCCCACTTGAGAATGAGCCAGAACACCACTGCCGTAAATAACGACGACGAGGCATATACCTCACCCTCTACGGCAGAGAACCAGAAGGTGTCCGAGAAGGTGTAGGCTAACGAACCTACCAATCCTGCCCCGATAATAGCAATACCTTGCCACAACAATAACTCGCCCTTCGTACCTACGAGTAGTTTCTTACCCAATGCCGTGATAGTCCAGAACAAGAACAAGATGGTGAAAGCCGATGCCAAAGCCGACATTGCATTCACACACATAGCTACATGCGCCGTATCACTTGCAAACAACGAGGCAAAATGCCCCATCAACATAAAGAATGGTGCTCCAGGTGGGTGACCCACATCCAACTTGTATGCACTCGAGATGAACTCTCCGCAATCCCAAAAGGATGCAGTAGGCTCAATGGTGAGTAGATAGGTTGCAGCGGCTATTGCAAAAGCAAGCCAACCGAACAATCTATTCCACAGTTTGTAATGTTTCATTATCGTTATACTTTTGTCTTTTATACCTTATTTATTAAGGAACATATACCTCCAACAGTCGAGTCTCCTTCGTTTGGGGTATGAGTCGTACGTCGTTGGTAATAGCCGGCAGCAATACCGTCTCCCCCTTCTGTATAGTGGTGTCCCCTAAGTCCGTCTCAATCTTACAACTGCCTTCCAGTAAACTATACACCACAAACGAGTCCAGAGGTGCATAGTCACGCTCAATAGTGCGATTAAAACTTAGCAAGTTCGTAACGAAATACTCGCACGATACTAAGTTCACCGCCCCATTCTCCTTTGGCGCATAGTTAATAAGCGGTTGCTTATTCTCCGAGTAATCCAATACATCGAGTGCATCTGCCAAATGCAGTTCCCGCTTGTTGCCATGGTCATCCACACGGTCATAGTCATACAACCGATAGGTGATGTCGCTCGCTTGCTGTACCTCCACTACTGTGATACCTGCACCGATAGCATGTAACTGCCCAGCAGGGATAAGGGCTACATCACCCGTCTTAACCGGCACCATACGAAGCAGTTCCGTGAAACTACCGTCTTCGATACTTGCCTCTAACTCAATGCGAGAACTGTCTCTGTTCAGACCCAATGTGAGCATTGCCCCTGGCTCTGCATTCAGCACATACCACATCTCAGTCTTGCCTGCACACTGATGCTTCTCAAGTGCTACCTTATCGTTAGGATGCACTTGCAGACTGAGTCTGTCCTCCGCCGAGATGAGTTTGAATAGCAACGGGAAGTAGTTACCATACCGCTCATATACATGATCACCCACCAAATCTCCCATATACACCTCAATGAGTTCTGCAAGGTCGTTCTCCTCCAAGGCACCTGCAGCAACCATAGAGGCTTCTTCGCCGAAAGCCGATAACTCCCAACTCTCGCCGATATGCGTTGAACTGCCTAACACCTTCCCATATTGGGCAAGTGTCGTACCGCCCCAGATGCGCTCCTTGAGAATGGGTATGAACTTGAGTGGATATAACATATATTGAGTATTAGATCTATAACTTTACTTCTTTATCGTAGCAAGATGCTGCTGCCAACGCCATGCACTCAGTAGCGTGTCTTCCACCGAGGTCTCAGCACGCCAACCTAACACCTCATTGGCTTTCTTAGGATTAGCCCACACCTTTTCTATATCGCCTGCACGACGAGGCACAATCTGATAGGGTAGTTTAACGCCCGTCACTTTTTGGAAGGTCTCAACAATTTCCAACACACTCAGCCCCCGTCCTGTACCTAAGTTGAACACTTCTACACGCTCATTTGCCTTACCTTCCAACATACGCTTAACGGCTATAACATGTGCCTTAGCAAGGTCCACTACATAGATATAATCGCGTATGCAACTGCCATCCGGAGTGTTATAATCGTTGCCAAACACTTTTAGTTCTGGACGCAAACCGGCAGCCGTCTGGGTTACATAAGGCAATAAGTTCTGAGGCACCCCATTAGGCAACTCACCAATCAATGCCGATGGATGCGCTCCTATCGGGTTGAAATAGCGTAAGAGTATCGCATGAAGGTCCTTCTCAGCATGACATACATCACGGATAATCTCCTCATTGATCTGCTTCGTGTTGCCATAAGGCGAAAGCGCAGGCTTGATAGGCGCACTCTCGTCCACGGGTAATACATCGGGCTGACCATATACCGTGCAACTCGACGAGAACACAATATTATGTACATTGTGCACCTTCATCAGTTCCAATACCGATATCAGACTGCTTATGTTATTGCGGTAGTAGAGTAGGGGCTTCTCCACCGATTCGCCTACGGCTTTACTGGCTGCAAAGTGAATAACGGCCTCAATATCAGAATACTTCTCAAAAAGATGATCCATACTCGGATAGTCCATACAGTCGATGTTCTCGAATTCCGGACGCACACCCGTTATCGCTTCAATACCGTTCAGTACATCCACATTCGAGTTCGAGAGGTTATCTACTATCACCACATCGAAACCGCTGTTGATCAATTCTACTACCGTGTGGCTACCTATGTAACCCGTACCACCAGTAACTAAGATTCTTGCCATAGTTGTATCTCTACTTATTTACTGTATCTATTAGAACAATTTATTCGGATATACACCCGCCTCAATGAGTGCGTGTATCTTATCCACTACGCCCTGCCTGTCTTGAGCATAAGTAACCCCAAACCACTTAGCAGGCGTATCAAGCACCTTGCAAGTAGCCTTGCCGGCTACAATAAGGTCATTTACTACCGTCGGGATGTAGAACTCTGCCTTCAACTCCTCACCATGCGCCTTCAAGAATGCCTTGAATGCCTCCTCCGAATAGGTGAAATACTCTGGTGTGAAACCCCACATGTTCATACTTACAGGGGTGTTCTCCTCCAATGTCACCAACGCTCCGTTCTCGTCCTTGAATACTATCTGACCATCGATACGCTCAATCGATGTCCGCTCTACTACATCCGTCAAGAACCCATTCGCATCAGTCTTGCAGACACCACGACTTACGCTGCCGTTCTCCGACAATGTGTTGCCAACACGGTAACCTGCCATGCAGTAGGCATTTTTCTTGCCCTCAAGACCGCAAAGGAACCGTGCAAGCACTTCAAACGACTCCTTTCCGTAGAAGTCATCGGCATTGATAACGGCAAACGGCTCATGAATGATATCCTTTGCCATCAGTACGGCATGATTCGTACCCCATGGCTTCGAACGCTCACTGTTATAAGTGCAACCTGCCGGCACTTTATCTATCGACTGAAAACATACCTCACAGGGCACTTTCCCTTCGTATTTCTTTAATACAACACGACGAAAATCGTCTTCGAAGTCTTTGCGAATGACGAACACTATCTTTCCGAATCCCGCGCGTATAGCGTCGAATACCGAATAATCCATGATCGTCTCACCGTTAGGTCCTAACCCATCCAATTGTTTAAGACCTCCATAGCGGCTTCCCATTCCAGCCGCAAGTACAAACAATGTTGGTTTCATAATATCAGTTTTATATATGTTGTGTTACTTATTTCCTAATCAATAAACTCAAAAAACCTCAACTCCTAAACCTACTAACTCAATAAACAACGTGTAAACCCATAAACAAAAAATCTCCTCAACTATCGAATAACGAACCTCGCCGTCCTCCGAGTCGTCTGGCTGAGTAATATCTCATACTGACTCGTACACTCCTCTATTATCTCCGGCTTCGTCCCGCGTATCGTAAGTAACGAGAGATGCTCGTTATAGGTCACTCTATACGACTGCTCCAACTCCTCTATCGCCTCTTGTAAGTACCGGCAGGCGTCAACGCAAACCGACACTGTGACCGCACTACTCTGTATGAGCGACACCTTCAAATGATGGCGATATACCACCTCAAAGAGATGCTGCAGACTGTCTTCCAACACAAAAGAGAAATCGTTCGGACGAATAGTGAGCAACACCTGCTCCTTGCGCCATATATACACCGGCACATCGATAGGGTGCGCCATAGTCTTCGAGATAACCGAACCAGCCGCTTCTGGATTAGCAAACGAACGCACGTAAAGTGGTATGCTCTTGTTCTCAAGCGGTCGTATCGTCTTAGGGTGTATCACTTGTGCCCCACTATATGCTAACTCCACCGCGTCATAGTAGGTCAGTTCGGGTAGCAATACCGTGTCTTTCACCAACCGTGGGTCAGCGTTCAAGATACCTGGCACATCCTTCCATATCGTCACACTCTCCGCATCCAACAGGTTTGCCACAATAGCCGCTGTATAATCGCTTCCCTCACGCCCCAAAGTGGTATGCAGCCCTTCTGCCGTACCGCCAATGAAGCCTTGTGCCACATATAACTGCGAAGGACGCTGCTCTAAAGCACGATGCAGGAGTATATCCGACTCCGCCATGTCCACCTTCGCCTCACGCCAACTGTTGTCCGTCCTGAGGCAAGTGGTCATGTCAATCAGTACATTCTCTTGCCCACTGCGGTCAAGCGCATAACTGATGATGCGCGTACTGATAAGCTCACCGTAAGAGACAATCTGGTCGTAGTAGTAATCGTAGAAACGGTTATCACGCTCCGATAGGTTGTCTTTGCACATACTCTGCACCAACCGATCCACATCGCCCAATAGCAGTTCTATCTTGTGCTGCAGGAAAGTGTGACCCGTAGGGAAAAGCGCTTGCGCAATGGCATAATGATACTCGCGTATATGCTGTATCTCCTCGTTCGCCGTGTTGCTATCACCCGCAAATGCGGCATTGACAACACGCTCCAATGCATTGGTGGTCTTGCCCATGGCCGAGACTACAATCACCAACGGTGACTGTGCCTTGCCCACTATCTGCAACACGTTGCGGATGCTATTCGCATCGCTCACCGATGCACCGCCGAACTTATATACCTTCATGCGCATCGCTTCATTCTTACATCTGAGCCGACTCTACATCTGCACTCGATAGATTAGCCATCTTGATAGCCGTGTACGCTCCTTCAACGCCTTTATTGCCCAACTTACCACCTGCACGATCTAAGGCCTGCTGGCGGTCTAAGGTGGTGAGCACGCTGAAGATAACAGGCGTCAGACCATGTACATTGAGTTCCGTCACACCCTGCGTCACACTCTGGCACACATAGTTGAAATGAGGCGTGTCGCCTTGTATCACGCATCCGATAACGATGATGGCATCATAAAACCGGTGCTTAGGCGTGTAACGCTGACATTGTGCTGCACCATAAGTCAGTTCCACCGTCCCTGGCACATGCATCACCTTGATGTGATTCTCTTTCACTCCATGCTTGATAAGCGTCTCGTACGCTCCCTCCAACATGGCGTAGGTTATATCACTATTCCAATCTGCCACAATGATAGCAAAACGCTGGTGCCCTAAGACACTAGCGTTTGGAATATGCTCTGCATCATATTGCGACAAGTTATGAAACTTGGTAGCCATAACCTTACTCCGCAATGTTCTCGATATACTTATCGATGTCTTGTGCTTCTTGACTGTTAGGATAGTCTTTCTTGATCGACTCAAACGCCTTACGAGCAGCCTCTGTGTCACCTAACTCAAGGTAAACCAAACCCTCTTTCTTGAGAGCCAATGGTGCAAGCACTTTGTTTTCCGACTTTGCAGCAGCCTTGAAACTCTTAGCAGCTTCCTTCAACTCACCCAGTGCTACATAAGCATCACCCAACTTGAGTTTAGCGGCTGGCGCTACATTGATGTCCTTCGCACTGAACTTCTTGAGATACTTCACTGCGTTCTCATAGTCCTCTAAGTTGTAGTAGCAGATACCTGCATACAGTGCTGCCAACTTGCCACCTTTCGTGAGCGAATAGTCGTTTGCAATGCTCTCAAAGCCAATGCAGTCGGCATCATCTCCGTTGAGCGCCTTCTCATAATCTTGAACAGCGAAATACACAACGGCTTTGCCAATCTCATTGTTGGCCTCTGCACTCTTTGGCTTTACATAATAGTTATGCACTGCCATAATCACAAGCACTACTGCCAAGATACCTGTAATAACCCAGGTGATAGCATTCTGATGTTTGATAATCCAACTACCGGAAGTGGTCAATGCTTCTTGCACATTCTCAAGACCATCCTCTTTTTTCTCATTCTTTGCCATATAATTGATATTTAATATTTCTCGTTTCTGTACTTCACCCCGTTCTTGGGAGTATACACAATTTAGGTTGCAAAGGTAGTATTATATTTCCATATACGAAAATGAATACTCATTTTTTGCAGAAAAATATCGCAATTTGGGCAATATCTTGCATGATTGACGACAATGTACTACCTTTGCACAAACGAATAGGTTGCGTTGTCAGAGACCGGAAAACTCAACAAACTAAATCTCAACGGGGCCTCTTGCCGCTGCAATGGCGTGCTGCTACTCCCGCAAGGAAGGTGGGCAGATTACAAAGCACAGTAACACCTCAAATCCTATTATTAGGAGTTTTCTCGAGTAAGTACAACGTGACCTTTTCTTTGTCCGCTCCCTTTGGGAATAAGGAATCCACTCTGTGATAAGGAACATGCCGGCCCTCCCCTAAATTGCCCAATTCAAGTGCAAAGATAATACACGAATGCCCGTTTTGCAACCACAGCTGAAGATAAAATTTCTAAAAGTCATCTATAACTGTAGAAATGATGTTTTCAATAGTCTCAATACTAAGCAGTTATCTATGTGAGTGAAATGATCAATTTTCTTCCGTTGCAAGCGTCCGTTCAAGTCTTTTAGTGCTTAGCACGACCCGTTGTCTTTTAGCGCAGTGCGATCCGTTGTCTTTTAGCGCAGCGGTCTATCCTTTTTTTA
>CAYNMA010000008.1:0-42076 GCA_964398075.1 uncultured Bacteroides sp.
TGTCATTTGATAACCTCCTATATTCTGTTGTGCAATGTGCCATGGCTTCAAACGTTCACGATTGAAAGCCCGTTGCAAATACGTTTCTGTATTTGTTATGCCCCTATACTACAATGCAATTCTGTATTTGTCAATACTTTTTTGTATTCTTTTTGCATGATCTGCCAACCGTGACCACCCGCACCAACTCACAACCCCGGTACGGTCTGCCGTGGGTGCGGTTCTGCTGTCGGTCGTGATCTGCCGGGGCTGTCGGTGTCTGTTGGTGCGTTCCCGGGCTGCCTGTTGTGACCACCCCCCCCCGGCGGGGGATTCCCGACCGCCCCGGCAGCCGGGGTGAGTGTCGAAAATTCCGCAAAATATAAAAAGGCTTAATACATATTTGTATTGACATATCCCTAATATCTGCTATACTTATCTCGGAGGTGAAACATGACAGCATCAGAAATTATAAAACTCATCATGACACGAAAAGGTGTAAGCCAGTCTAAAATGGCAACTCTCATAGGAGTAAAGTCACAAGCAAACATAACAGGGATTCTTAACAGGGGAACAAGTCTCAAAGTAGCCAATGTGGAGAAATTGGTTGAACCGTTAGGCTATAAAATCATGATTGTCCCAGACGATACACCCATTCCGAAGAATGGTTTTGTCGTAGAAGAGGAGATTTGAACGACATATGCCGTTCAAGCCTTATAATTCTTCTTATAGACTGCTTACTAAGAAAAATATTATAGACTGAACGACATATGTCGTTCATGGTTCAATCAAGGAGAACTGAAGGTAATGACCGTAAAAGATGGTGTAAAAACCATGCTGCTTTCCCGTGGGTGGTCACAGCGAAAATTGGCAAACAGACTGGGCTTGTCCAGTCAAGGCACTGTAGCGAAAGCACTCACAAGAAATGAGGGCATGGGTATGACTGTGGAAAATCTCATTAAGTGGGCTGATACACTGGGCTATCAGATAATCTTACAGTCAGAGGAAGAGGACATAATACTAGATGGAGAAAGAGAGGGAACATGATTTACTTGATGATTGTGTTAGCTGAGTTCATATGGTACGGCATAGCCATTATCCTATCATTTTTGAATTGGATAGCTGTAATTTTGCTTGTATATCTGCCGTTACAGTTTCTTAGCCTTGTTTGCAAACTGATAGGAGGGATAGCTGATGGATTATACAAACTTGCGTCAAAGAATGGTTAAAGCCATTGAGCGTAGCCCCAGAGACTTTGAAGCGTATGACGATTTGTTCTGTCTCTGTCGGGACTACGAAAAGGAAAACTTTAAAGAAGCACATGAGTGGAATAGGCTTATGCGTCCGGGTGTGGTGAAAGCTGTACGAACTCTGGTAGCAGATGGACGCTTTAACGATGCCGAACAATTTAACGAACTGCTTTTTCGTTCACTGCTGTTTGGCGCTACACATTACTTTGATGATTATTTACAAGCTGTAGAGTGGGGAAAGCCACTAGACAAGAAGTTCTATCTTCCTAGGCGGCATTATCTGAAGCGATACGTTGACGCTTATCAAGAGATTATTGAAGGGAAACTAGATTTTCTGTCTATCTCCATGCCAAAGAGAGCGGGTAAGTCACAGTTAGGTATTAACTTTACCAATATGCTTTCTGGTATGCACCCGGACAAGAGCACCCTCATGGAGGGAACAGGAGATGACCTAGTAAAGTCGTTTTACCTAGGCTGTCTTGAATACTTGCAGACACCTAACGACTATCATTTTTACGATATATTCCCTGAGTCTAAGCTTGTACAGACCAATGCCGATACGAAGATTATTAACCTTGCACATAAGAGCCGATTCCCGACAGTTATGTGCCGTTCTATTGATGCTAGGCAGGTAGGTTTGTCTGAGGCTACTAATCTGCTGTATCTGGACGATTGCGTAGAAGGTAGAGAGGAAGCTAAGAATAGACAGAGACTTGATGATAAGTGGGAGATTATCTCTGGTGATATCATTGGTAGAGCCATTGAGGGTACACCTATTGTCATTTGTGGTACTAGATACTCACTCTATGACCCTATAGGACACCTACAAGAGGAAATGCAAAAGCAAGGTAAGAGATGCAAGATAATTGAAACACCTGCACTCGACCCGGTTACAGATGAGAGTAACTTTGAGTATATACGTGAAGGCAAGAAAATATTTACCACTCAATACTTTAGAGATCAGAGAAGTATGCTTTCTGCCGAACAGTTTGAGTCAGAGTTTCAGCAGCAGCCTTTCGAAGCAAAGGGACTTCTGTTTAACGAGTCGAGCCTTAACCGATTCTTTGAACTGCCTATAGACCGTGACCCTGATAGTGTTATTGCTGTATGCGATACCGCCGATACAGGTGCTGACTATTGTGCTATGCCTATTGCCGCTGTCTATGGTGACGAAGTATACATTGTAGACGTTGTGTTTGACGATTCCACCCCAGAAGTAACTAAACCTGAGTGCGCAAAAGCGCTGAAGGATAATAAAGTGGTAGCTTGTACGTTTGAGTCAAACAATGCAGGTGCGTACTTTGCTAGAGATGTTTCGAAGCTACTAGAAGATATGGGCTATAACTGTAGTATCCGTACAAAGAGAACTATCAGCAACAAGCAGACACGTATAGAGTTTGCGTCTGATATGATCATCAAGAAATTTTATTTCAAAGACCCGTCTCTGTATGCTCGGAATAGTCAGTATGCAGCCTTTATGAAGCAGGTAGTAACTTATACACGATCTGGAAAAGTGCCGCATGATGATGCACCTGACTCGTTATCACTGCTTGAAAATGAGTTACGGGGGCTTGTCGGTGCAAAGGTAGAAGTCTTTAAACGACCGTACTAGTTCTCCTAACCTTAAATACATATATTTATTTGACATGAGGATTGAAGGATAGTATAATCACAATAGAGAAATTAGGTGTAAAGGAGGGATTTACGGTGAGTGTATCCGAATCCAGTATGCCGTTACACGGTAGACGGATGGTGACTACAGACTATAACGAAGTCACAACAGAAAACATCATAGAGATTTTGCGTAAGACCCTTCCTACACATTGGAGGAATAGGGCTGAGATTTGTTATTTGTGGAACTACTATTGTGGCAAACAGGCTGTGCTGAAGCGTAAGAAAGAGGTACGACCTGAGATTTGCAACAAGATTGTAGAAAACAGGGCAAACGAGATTGTATCCTTCAAGTCTGGATATCTGATGGGTGAACCTATCCAGTATGTGTCCAGAGGAAATGCTGAAAACATCACTGAGCCTGTTAATCAACTTAACGAATATGTGTTCGCTGAAGAGAAACCCGCAAAGGATAAAGAGTTAGCAGATTGGTTTCATATCTGTGGTACAGCCTTTAGAATGGTTCTGCCTGATGAAATGGCGGGTGAAGAAGATGAAGCACCTTTTGAAATCTATACACTAGACCCCCGAAATACATTTGTGGTGTATCACAATGGGTTAGGTAATAAGCCGTTACTTGGTGTTAAGTATGTGATTGATGAGAATAGCGTAATTCACTACTCTTGCTACTCTGATACAGAGTATTGGGAAATCATCAACTACACCATTGTGGAGCATAGCAATCATGTATTAGGCATGATTCCAATTATCGAGTATCCGCTAAACATGGCAAGGCTTGGTGCTTTCGAAATGGTAGTTCCCCTTCTGGATGCTATCAATCTTACAGATAGTAACCGTTTAGATGGTGTGGAACAGTTCATTCAAGCTCTTATGCTTTTCCACAATACGGATATTACAGCGGATGATTATGACAAGCTGAGAGAAGAAGGTGCTATCAAGTACAGGGACATTGACCCCAACATGAAAGCTGAGATTAGCTATCTTACATCTTCTCTTAATCAGAGTGAGACACAGACGCTTGTAGATCATATGTATCAGACGGTACTGACAATCTGTGGTATGCCGAATCGCAATGGTGGTTCTTCTACAAGTGATACAGGTAGTGCTGTTATCATGCGTGATGGTTGGTCAGCTGCTGAAGCAAGGGCTAAAGATTCTGAGTTGATGTTTAAGAAGAGTGAACGACTTTTCTTAAAACTTATCTTGAACATTTGCAAAACCTTAAAGGGTATGGACTTGAAGGTTTGCAATGTAGAGATTCGCTTCACAAGACGTAACTACGAAAACATTCTGCAAAAAGCCCAGGTGCTCGATTTGATGTTAAAGAACACAAAGATACACCCTAGATTGGCTTTTGAGCATTGTGGATTGTTTGTAGATTCTGACTTGGCTTATACCTTGAGTCAGGAATACGCTGAAGAACAGGCTGAGAAAGCACAAGAGATGTTTGCTAACAATACCAACGGAGAAGATGAGAATGACACCAACAATAACCCCGGAGATGGTGAAACAGATGGAAACACTGCTCAAACACGGGAGTCGAGTGGAACTTCTGATTGAGCAAGGCAAAGTAACCATTGTAGAAATCAAACGTAAGATGAAAATGAAGGGCTGAAACAAAGGTTTCAGTAAGTCCAATGGGACTGTAGATGGTAGGTAACTACCGTTTACAGTCCTTTTCTTTTGAAAGATGACGAATAAGGCATTTGACAAATATACCGCTGCATTTGACGAACTGAACATACTGACAGCTACAAGTTATCAATCAGCTGAAGGAAACCTATCAAACCGGGTAACTCAGATAACAGATGATATCTTATCACTCTTAATAAGAGCCTATAAGGAAGGTGTAGAAGCTGCTGCAAAGATGCTTGCTTACGACCTGACTGTAGACATTGAGAGTATGAGACAAGCCGTTTATGAAATGATAGACGGACAAACATTCGAAGATAGAGTAGCTGTTCATGTGATGGCAGGTGACTTAAGCAGTTTACAGACATTGGTTGATTCGGAATATCACCGAGTGTTTAACCAAGCTGAAGAAGATGCAGCACATGAGTTTCAAAGCACCAGAGGACTTGGAGTTTCTAAGAAATGGGTAACGGTTAAAGATAATCGTGTGAGAGAAACACATGAGTACCTAGAGGGTATGACCATTGGTTTAGACGAAGAGTTCTATACATACGATGGAGACCATGCATCAAGACCGGGTAAGTTTACAAAAGCAAGTAACAACGTGAACTGCCGATGTGTTTTGGAGTTACATATAGATACTTCACAGGATTAAACCCCTGTTTAGATATGGTTAGGGAAAACCGAAATCGCAAGCTCAGATAAGAGTATAAAACGGACAATAAACTGAGGGAACAGTACAAACGCAAAGGAGAAACGATATGAGTTATTTAAGTGATTTACTTGGAAAGTCGTACAAAGAGGGAATGACTGAAGAGGAGATTTCTACAGCACTGGAAACTGCAAAGGTTGGTGCTAAAGAGATTGTAGATAATACAGCCGACCTAGACAAGCTTAAGAATCAGCTTTCAAAAGCTAATGCTGAAGCTGCTGACTATAAGAAGCAGCTGAGAAGCAAACAGAGTGCAGATGAAGCGGCTGCCGCCGATCAGAAAGCGCTGATGGATAAGCTTACTCAGGAAAATACAGACCTTAAGCGCTCGATTGCATTAGCCGATAAGCAGACTAAGCTGCTGAGTATGGGTTATGACGAAAAGCTTGCCACAGAGACCGCTACAGCAATGGTAGATGGTGATATGGATACAGTGATGAAGAATCAGACAACTTTTATCGAGTCTCAGAAGAAGCTTATTAAAGCTGACGCAATGAAGAATACCCCTAGACCTGCTTCTGGTTCAGATAACACGGGCAGCGCCGATGGTATGACGCTTGATAGATTTAGAAAACTTTCGTCCAAAGAGCGTTTTAATTGGGCGAACGAAAACCCCGAAGAGTACAAGGCTATGTATTCTGGGGACACTAACTCAGGAGGTAATGAATAATGGCACACAAGATTTATGATAACTTCTATCTGTCTAACGAGATTGAAGATCAGTATAATTCCATGCTTGACCTTCAGACATTCTGCAAGGTTGACAATGATCTGGTAGGTACTGCCGGAATGATTCGTAAGATTAACACCTACAAGGCTACAGACGGTACTGAGAAACTTGATATGGGACAGGGCAACAGCAAGTCTATTGAGGTTTCCTACACCCCAGAGGAGTACAAGATTCTGCTTGCACAGAACAGATTCGACTATTTTGATGAGCAGGAAATGACAGACCCTAATGTAGTTCCTGTTGGTCTTACTCATATGGCTGTTGATATGTTCAACACTGTCAACGCTGACGTATTTGCAGAGTTTAACAAGGCAACTCTTGAGGTGGCAACATCTAAGATTGACTTTGGTGCTTTTGCTGATGCTGTAGCCACCCTGAATATTGAGTACACCGATAATGACCCGGCTGTGGTAGCACCTGCTTGTTTCGCTTTCGTAAGTCCGTCTGATATGGCTACACTGAGAAAGAGCCTTGCTGACGATCTGAAGTATGTGGAGTCCTTTGTACGTACTGGTTATGTCGGTACTGTAGCAGGTGTAAATCTGTTCACAAAGAAGGATGCCGTAAGCGGTACTATCATTGTTGGTACTAATGAGGCTGTAACCCTGTTCAACAAGCGTGGTGTGGAGACTGAGCAGGAGAGAGATAGTGATATCCGTAAGAACTCTATTTGGTCTCGTAAGTATTATCTTGCAGCACTTACAGACGCTACTAAGGCTTGCAAGATTACCGTATCTAAGGGCTAATGAAAGGGGTGGACTAAATGACTGATGCTGAAAAACAGCTGATGCTGTCGAGATTAACGGGTGAAACCGATGAGGACATTTTGTCCACCTATCTTACTCTTGCTAAATCTGTGGTGATTTCAAGAGCGTTTCCTTATGGTGATGGGACAGAGGATGTACCAATTCGCTGTGATGTAACTCACGTTGAGATTGCAGCATTCATGCTTAATAAGCGTGGTGCTGAGGGTGAGACGGCGCATAGCGAAAATGGTGTGTCTCGCACTTATGAGGATGGTGATATACCTGCAACACTGCTTAGACGAATTGTTCCATTAGTGGGGGTGGTAACACATGAAACTAATGAAACGTAATCTTTCGACTATTTACTATTGCTTGTATACAGACCGAGTTCCTGCATTGGATGACGAAGGTTATGAAACAGGTGAGTATACTGTAGGTTATGGAGAAGCAATTAAGCTTAAATGCAGTGTATCCCCGGCTACGGGATATGCTCAAGCTGATGTGTTCGGAAATCTTGAGTCCTACGATAAGGTGCTAATTACAGACGATATGGCTTGTCCAATAGATGAGAACTCAGTTCTCTTTGTTGACAAAGAGGTTGAGATTGTAAACGGTCAACCCGCATATGACTACACTGTGAAACGTGTAGCTAAATCCTTGAATACCATATCTTATGCCATAAGTAAGGTGAAAGTTTCATGAGTAAGGTTATTCATGTGAAGCTGACAGCTAAGAGCATAGATAAGGCAATTAAGGAACTGAAAAGCTATAAGCAATGGCTTGTCGATAAGACAAAAGAGTTTCTGCAAGAGTTGGCAAACGAAGGTGTACAAATTGCATCTGCTAAGTTTGCCGATGCACAGTATGATGGCACAAACGATGTGTCATGCAAGGTAGAAGAGAGAGAAACTAACAAAGTTGCTGTTATGGCGATAGGTAGTGCAACTCTTTTTATTGAGTTCGGTACAGGCGTTAAGTACCCAGACAATCACCCAGAAGCAAGCACAAACGGTATGAACCGTGGGGAATATGGCTATAAACTAGGCAGACTGGAAAATGGTTGGAGATATCAAGGAGACCCCGGTACAAACGGTACGCTTGATGAAAACCACCCCGGATACATACACACTTACGGAAATCCGGCAAATATGAGTATGTATCAAACCGTCCGAGAACTAGAAGATAAATTCGAGGAGATAGCAAGGAGAGTGTATACGCATGATTGATTGCGAAAATGAAGTCTATACAGCTATCGCTAAAGGACTACGTGAAAAATTCACGGATATCAATATTGCAGGTGAATATGTTAAAGCTCCTTCAAGCTTTCCTCATGTGAGCATTACCCAGAGTGATAATGCAGTCGTGGCTGAAAATATGACAGGTGCTTCAGAAATGGCACAAGTCATGTTTGAGATTAACGTTTACTCTAACAAAACAGGCGGTAAGAAAACGGAATGTAAGTCGATTATGAAAGTCATTGACGATATCTTATTTCGAAAGAACTTCAAGCGGATTGCACTTACACCCGTTGCCAATTTAGAGGATGCGACAATATATAGATTAACCGCTCGTTATAGAGCAATGACAGATGGCACATATTTTTATAGGAGGTAAATAACATGGCAACAAGTACCTATATGACTTTCCTTATGCACAAGAACAGCAATTCGTGGGAGAAGCTGCTTGATATTAAGGAGTTCCCCGACCTGGGTGGTGAGCCTGAGTTGCTTGAGACTACTACACTGTCTGACAATATGCAGACTTATGTAAATGGTATTCAGTCCAGTGATGGTCTTGAGTTTACAGCAAACTATGACCTGACTACTTACAAGGCACTCAAGGCACTTGAGAACAAGGATGAAGAGTATGCAGTATGGTTTGGCGGTGATGAGACAGCTAACGCACCGACACCGACCGGAAATCAGGGTAAGTTTAGTTTCACTGGTGCGCTGAGTGTGTATGTAGCGGGTGCAGGTGTAAATGAGGTTAGAGAAATGACCATTACTATTGCACCGTCTACACCGATTGCACTTACTACAGACTAAACCAAAATAGGCAATGTACGTTAATTTCAAGAATTAAAGGAGAGTTTAACAATGGCTAAACAGATTGTTTTTACGTATGACGATACGGAGTATACACTTGAGTTCACTAGACGGACTGTGAGACAGATGGAGGAAGAGGGGTTTATTGCACAGGATATCGACAAAAAGCCCATGACGCTTCTGCCACAGCTGTTTGCGGGTGCTTTTAAGGCACATCACAGATTTGTAAAGCAGAGCGTTATTGATGAAATCTATGATGCGATGCCTAGCAAGGAAAAGCTGATTGGTAAGCTTGCCGAGATGTACAATGAGCCTATTACTACTCTGATGGATGAGCCTAATAAGAAGTCGGCAAAAAACGTGAACTGGGAAGCGAACTGGTAACGACTTCGACTTCTCACAATGCAACGGGTGGTGGTTTAAACCACCTTCCCGTTGTTTCTCGTTACGGGGAAACTTTTGAAAAGCTCTGTGGCTATTACATGAGTCTAGGTATGTCTTATGCTGAGTATTGGGATGGTGCATCAGATATGGCTAAGTATTACCGAGACATGGACGAAAAACTAAGGGAAAGACGCAATGAGGAACTGTGGCTGCAAGGCTTTTATGTCTATGAAGCAATTCTAAATGCGACACCTGTTTTGAATCCTATGAGCAAAAAGCACAAACCTATTCCCTATCGTAAAGAACCTATTCCAATTACTGAAGCACGGCATAGACAGCAAGAGGAAGAGGACAAGCAACGTAGGATGAATGCCGGGTTTGAAGCTATGCGACAGATAATGACAGGGGTTAATCAAAAATTTAAAGAGAAAGGAGGGTGAAACCAATGGCAGTTGAACTTGAAGGACTTGAATTTCAAATCGAGTCTAACATAGATGGTGCTACTAAGGGTATTGACAGTTTAGCTGAGTCCTTGACAAAGCTGAAAACAGCTGTGAAGGGTAACGGACTTAAGACACTAGGTAAGAACCTTGAAGCGCTTACTAAAATTAAAGTAGACGCATCTAGTGTTGATGATATCAAGAAATTAGCTGATGCTGTTAATTCTTTCTCTACGGCTAAACTTTCTTCTGGTATTGCTAAGAACATTGAGAGCATTACACAAGCTGTCAAAGGAATGGACGATAGCGATATTTCCAGACTGAACGAACTGGGTGACGCACTGAAAAAGATGGACGGCATTACAATACCGAACATTAAAAGTGCTATGGATGCAGTTAAGAAATCTAAGAGTCAGCAGAATATGCAATTACCTGCTGTGCTAAATGAAGGTAGTACCGATTTAGCACCAATTCAAGGAACTAATTTTGCCGATTCATTTGTTTCGGGCAGTGACATTATAGATGTTGCATTTAAAGAAATTGAAAGCGATTCAACAGAAGTAGGTTCACGGATTGAAACGTTAGCCACTAAGTTTATGAACTGGAAAGCTGCTTTAGGCACGGTAGGCGGTGCTGTTAAGAAATTGGGACTGAACGGACTGAAAGCCGGGTTAAGCGGTGTAAGTAGTGCTGTGAAGTTAGCAGGTAAAGGGTTTAAGAGTCTAGCAGGTTCACAGATTTCAAAAGCTAAAGAGGGCTTTAAGAGCCTAAGTAAAGCAGGTAGTAGCCTACTGAGTAGCTTGAGTCGTATTGCCATGTACCGTGCTATTCGATTCTTCTTTTCACAGCTTACATCAGCAATGAAAGAGGGTATCAACAATCTCTATCAGTATAGTACGTTGATGGGTGGTGCGTTTAAGAGTAGCATGGACAGCCTTGCTACGTCTTTTACGTATTTGAAAAACAGTTTAGGTGCTATGGCTGCACCTATAATCAATGCTATCGCACCTGCCGTAGATGCTTTAATTGACAAGTTTGTAACCTTGCTGAATGTGGTTAATCAGTTTTTTGCAAGACTTTCTGGTGCATCTACATACACCAAAGCAAGCAAAGCTGCACAGTCTTATGGTGACTCTATTTCAAGTGCAGGTAGTTCTGCTAAGAAAGCGGCAAAGGATATCAAGGATGCGACAACAGGTATTGACGAACTCAACATTATTTCGCAAAAGAATAATTCAAGCAGCGGTAGTAACTACGGAGATATGTTTGAAACAGTACCTATCGATAGCACAATTTCAGATTTTACCGACAAGCTAAAAGCTGCATTCGAAGCGGGGGACTGGACAGAACTAGGAACACTACTAGGAGAAAAGTTTAATGAAATTGTTGATAGTATTGATTGGACTGGTTTTGGTAGCAAGGTTGGTTATGGCATTAACGGTGCTGTACAAACTGCTTACGCTTTTCTAAAAGTTGCTGATTTCAAGAATCTTGGCAATCATGTTGCAGAGTTCTTGAATGCAGCATTGGGAGAGATTGACTTTAACACCGTAGGTAGACTGTGGGTACGGTCTATGACAGCAATGCTCGATTTCTTCATTGGTCTGTTAGGTGGTCTTGACTGGGCGCTTATCGGAAAGAGCATTAGTGATTTTCTCATCGGTGCTTTAGATGAAGCAAGCGAATGGATTATGTCTTATGACTGGGGTGAAGTAGCTGACGGCATTTATGACAATCTCAAGATATGTCTAGGTAATATAGACTGGGCAGGTATCGCACAAAGTTTCTTTTATGCACTAGGTGCTGCATTTGGTGCTGCCGCTAAAGTCTTGGTTACATGGATTAAAGACATTGGAGAAGATATTGTCGGATACTTTAAGCAGTATATCAAGATTGACCCTAACGATAGTTGGGTTGAACAAGGTGTGAACATTGTACAAGGTATCTTTAACGGTATTACAGATGCTCTTAAGAACATCGGACAATGGATTGTTACTAACATCTTTGACCCCTTCATTAACGGCTTTAAAGACGCTTTCGGCATTCATTCTCCTTCTACAGTTATGAAGGAAATGGGTAAGTATATTGTCGAAGGTTTCCTTGAAGGACTTAACCTGTTCAGCACGATTGCTAGTAAAGTAAAGCAATGGTCTAGTAGCATCGTTGAGTGGTTTAAAAAGGGTGAAGATGGAAAAGGTATTGTTGAGCATTTCAAGGAGTTCGGTAGTAACGTTGTAAGCGGATTCCGTGAGAAAGTGGGTAATACCTATTCAACAGTTAAATCCAACATTACCACTTGGGCTGATAAGGTGAAAGAATGGTTTACCAGTGATTCTGCCGGGGGTGCTAACAATTCAACATTCCAAAAGTACGCAGGTGATGTGATTGAGGGCTTTAAGACCAAAGTAGGTAATACCTACACAGATACGAAGTCTAACATCACAACATGGGCTAACAACGTCAAAGAATGGTTTACTAACTCTTCTTATGGTGGTGTGAATGCGACTAATTTCCAGACGTTTGCAAATAACAGTATTGAGGGCTTTAAGCAAAAGGTAGGTTCTGCCTATACTAACACCCGGAGTAATGTTGTGACTTGGGCTACGAACGTAAAGAACTGGTTCACCAACAGTTCTTACGGTGGTGTGAACTCAACCAATTTCCAAACTTTTGCGAATAATGCCGTTGAGGGATTCCGTACTAAGGTAGGTACTGCCTACACAAATACGAAGTCTAACATGATTACTTGGGCTACGAACGTAAAGAACTGGTTTACGGGTAGTGGCTTTGGTGGTGTGAATGCTACAAGCTTTCAGACATTTGCAAACAACGTGGTGACAGGTTTTAGAGAAAAGATAGGTTCAGCCTATACTTCGACTAAAAGCAACATGACCACCTGGGCTACAAACGTAAAGAGTTGGTTCTCAGGTATTGCCAATTCCACAGCATTTAGTGGATTCGCTACAAGTGTAGTTGACGGCTTTAAAAACAGAGTAAGTAACTATTACAGCACAGCTACTAGCGTTATAAAAACGTGGGGTAATGCTGTGGTAAGTGCTTTCCAAACACCTGACGGAACATCTTTGGTTTCGCATTTTACTAACATCGGTGAAAACATCGTCAACGGATTTATCAAGGGTGTTAATAACTTATGGGATACTGCCGTAAGGAAAATCCGAGAGTTCGGTGAAAGTATTGTATCCGCAGGTAAGGAAGGAACTGAGGAAGCATCGCCTTCTAAAGCATTTAAGCGAATTGGTGCGTATGTCATTGAAGGTTTTAACATCGGTGTAGACAACATGATTCCTGAGTCCTTCAAGGTGATGGATAACTGGTTGAGTGGAATAAATACATATCAGCCACAAGTTGCTTTAGCTGTCGATACGTCAGCACTTCGATATTATGACTCAGCTGCATTTAGTAAGTCTGTAGACACAAACATTCAGAGTCAGACAGAGATTACTGCTACTGGTTTCACCGATGCTATGGAGACTTTCTATCATGAGTATGTAGAACCTACATTTACTCAGATGGCAGAGGATATGCGTAGACAGGCTGACAAGAATGAGCAGACCGTGGTGCAGGTAGGCAATAGAGTGGTTACGGATGCTGTGACTATTCAGAGAAAAGCTAATGGGTATAGCTTTACGTAAAGGGGGTAACAACAATGGCATATTTAGCAATAAATGGTTATGAATTACCCCCTTGTAAACGTGGGGTTACACCTACAGTATCAACCTTGGTGGATAGTGGACGTAATGCTAACGGAACTGTGGTAGGACAGAAGATTGGTAGAGATCAGTACAAGATTGATAACCTTGAGTGGACTTGGCTTACAGCAGAGGAGTGGTCAAAGATATTAAGTATCCTTGACAACTTCTTCGTGAATGTAACATTTCATGACCCAGTAAGTAATAGCCTTAAAACTATCAAGATGTACTGTGGCAATCGTACTGCTGAACCTTACTGGGTAACAGAGGATGGGACACCTACACACTATCGTAATTGTAAGGTGAATCTCATAGACGTAGGAGAGTAATTATGCAGAAAGTATCTAAAGCATACAGACAAAGCATGAAGGACTCTTTGCGTGAGAGAGCCTATATCATGATTACCTTTGGTGTTATCAATCAGGAAGCACAGGCTAAAGCAAAGATAGGCAAAGGGGATTTCACATACTATTCTAACGACTCTGATGTATTTCAAGAGGGTTCAGACGATGTGGTATATGCAACACTTGAAGAGAACTTTACGAAGGTTGACGGTACTATGTACTTTCTGCCCAGGAACGAAGTTGGTGTGGGGTATTATAATACAGGGCTTGTCGGAAATCCTTTAGTATCTGAAGGACAGTATGAAGTAACTATTAACCTAAACGTACTTCCTACAGACTTTAGAGGTATCACAATCAACTTTGGAGAAAACTATCCTGTTGACTTTGATTTTGTGACAGATACCGGGCAGACTGTAGAGTTCCGAAACAATGACAAAGCTGTATTCAGTACAGAGGAAGTTTTGGAAAGTGTTACGGTTCTTAAGCTTGTGATTTACAAGATGAAGAACCCACAAAGCAGATTGCGTATCTATTCTTTCCGTTTTGGTTATGGTCTGGTTTACTACAACGATTCCGTGATGGATTCAACGCTAGAAAGCTATGTCAGCCCGATTTGTTCAGATGTACCTCAGATAGACTTTTCGGTACAGCTGAAGAACTACGACAAATACTTTAACGTGGATAACCCGCAATCTGCAATAAATTTCCTAGAGACTGGACAGGAAATGGAAATCTACTACGGGTATCAGTTACCAGATTCAGAGGAAATTGAGTGGATTAAGGGACAGCACCTTCTTTGTTCTGAGTGGGAGTCAGACGATTATACAGCAACTATCCGTTGTCAGGATGTGTTCCGTAGTATGGATACTGAGTATAACAAGGGCTTGTATGCGGCAAACGGCAAGAGTTACTACGATTTAGCTATAGAGGTACTGACAGAAGCCGGGGAGACTGACTATTATGTAGACCCCAGATTGAAGAAACTGTACACAAAGAACCCTATGCCTAGAGTCTCGTGTAAAGAAGGTTTGCAGATTATAGCTAATGCCTGTCGATGTGTATTGACTCAGACAAGAGACGGAACTATCAGTATCAAATCATCGTTTGTACCAGAAGCATCAGCTAGTAGTAACGGTGAAACCGATTATTCCCATGTGTCAAACGTGCTTAATGCCGAGAGTAAAGATGAGTATGCAACACTTGCAACGAACTACACTACAGCAAATGGCACAATGTATTTCTTGCCTAGATCAGCAAGCAATCGAACTCTTAACACGGGCTATGTCTCAGCTGAACAGTCCGATGCAGACGGTAAGTTTACGACAAATCCTGTCGTGACAATCGTACAAGAAGCTGCTTGTATGTATTATGGACTCAAGTTTACTTTCGGTAACGCTTTACCTTCTGGAATTGTCATTCGTACTTACAACAATTCAGAACTTGTTACCGAGTATGAAGTCGAAGAAGAAATTGAAAAGACTTTGATTATCCTCAGAGACTTTGACGATTTCGACACAATGAAGATTGAGTTTACAGGTACAGCTGAACCGTATAACCGAATTATACTCAACAATTTCGCTTTCGGTGAAATTACAAATTTCACAATGGAGAAGAAGGATATGACATCTTCTCCAAAAGCTATTAAACAGGAACTTGTGAAGGAAGTAATTGTACCTTGCTATAGCTATCAGACAGGTAACGCTGAAGAAAGCTTGGTTAGTGAGGATATTACGGTATCTTCCGGGGATGTGGAAACCTTCTACATCGGTGAAGCATCTTATGATTTCCGAGCAACACTGGATGAAACCAGTGACGGTGTGACTATTACTGACTGGGGTAACTACTATGTAACTCTCAAGTTTAGTAAGTCAGGTACATTCCGATTAGAAGTATTGGGATATAGATACAAAGTTGTTGAACGCTATGCAACAAAGGTACTCAATGAAAGAGGTAAATCCGTGAAGTGGAGCAATCCCCTTATTAGTGATATGGCTATAGCTCAAAACCTAGCGGAGTGGATAGGTGACTATTATGATGCAGGTATTGAGTATGAGTACGACACCAGAGGAAACCCAGAGATAGACGCTAATGACATTATCTATCAGGAAAACGAGTTTCACGATGATATGAAAGTGAACGTCTACAGACATACGATTAGTTTCAGTCAAGCATTTAGCGGTAAAGTTACAGCTAGACGAGTTATCAGTTAGAAAGGTGGTGATTAAATGACCTGGGAGACACCTAAGACAGACTGGTATGGTAGTACCGATTCAGACGGTGTATACACGGGAGACCGATTCAATGCAAAGGATTTTAACCGTATCAAGAATAACCTTGATTACCTAAGAGATTTAGCCATCACTCTGTATACTGAATTTTCTCTGGTGAGTCTTGGTGATGATCGTACACCAAAAGACTACTTCTATGCTGATGAAATCAATCAGCTTGAAGAGAATCTAAAGACTTTAAATTCCAATACTTTGCAAAGGGCTTATGGAACAGCACCGACCTACAACGAAAACGGATTGACTATGGATTATACAGAGTTGAACCGTTTGGAGAGTGCGATTCTTGACCTTTACAATAGATTAACTAACGAAAGTGAAGGGAGACGAATGTTCACATGGAACTTTGGTATGAAAGGAGGAATATTTTAAATGGCTTGGGAATTATTACCTGTTGACTATACAGATGCCGTATGGAGTGGTTTAAAGCGTTTTACTCAGGTTAATAATGAGGACAATACCGTATCATTTCAAGACGTAACCCAGTATAGCAACAAAGAGAAGTCGTTCTTCGGTGCAAAGGATGCAAACCGTATGAATGAAGCACTGAATACGCTTATGAGTATGGTTGAAAGTGGTACAGACTTGTATACAGCATTTCAGAACTACTTCGATACCCAGAAAAAGTTGTTTGAAGAAAGTGCTGATAAGAAGTCTACAGAGTTTGACGATTATACCGACAATCTGAAAGTAGACTATAAGGCTATCATTGAATCTTTTGAAAGCACACAAGAGCAGGTATTCACAGCTTGGTTTCAAGCAATGAAAGACCAGTTATCGAAGGACGCTGCCGGAAACTTGCAGAATCAATGTACCGAACTGGATGAAAGACTTAGCTTGCTTGAGCACATGACAATGCAAAATGATTTCACTGCACCGATTGTGACAGACGATGAGGATGTTACATTGATCGTAGATGATTTGGGTTATGCAATTTTGGCTGATTGGAAATATAAGGAGGTTTAATTATGTCAGTAATTAGTGTAGAGACAAAGAAATTTTCTGAACTTGAAGCTATTACAGCTGTGACAGGTTCGGAACAGCTGCTTATTCACGATGACAAAGGCGTAAAGATTATCACTGTCGAGAATTTGCAGAAAGATTTAAGTGAACTCATTGACGGACTTCGAAACGTTATTGCGGATGGTGCAGGAGCACATAACAGTATCTATCGTGGAAAGAATCTGGGTACAGCAGTAACTGCCGAACAGTATGCTGCTATTTCAGCAGGTACGTTCTCAGGAATGTATATCGGTGACTACTGGGTGATTAACAGCGTTACTTATCGTATTGCAGCATTTGACTATTACTATAGAACTGGTGATAGTGAGTGTACAACTCATCATGTTGTACTTGTACCTGACGATGCCATGGGTAATGCACAGATGAATACCGAAAATACCACAAAGGGTGGCTACGTAGGTTCAGCTATGTATACAACAAACCTTGCTAATGCCAAATCCACTATTAAGAGTGCATTTAGTGGTCACGTACTTAGCAAGAGAGTTTATCTAGTAAACGCTGTGTCAAACGGAGCACCGTCTGGGGGAGCATGGTTTGATGGCGAAGTTGACCTTATGACCGAGAAGATGGTTTACGGCTGTCCTATCTTTGAACCAATGGGCGATGGTCAGAAAGACCCTTGGGGAGCAATGCACAATTATACAAATGAGAAGTCTCAGTTTCCGTTGTTTGCACTTGACCCGTCTAAGATTACTACAAGATACAACTACTGGTTGAGAGATGTAGTTACCGCTACCGACTTTGCTGGTGTCGTCAACGGCGGTTTTGCGGGCTACGGCGGCGCTGGTGACTCTAATGGCATTCGCCCCGCTTTCTGTATCGCTTAATCTAAAATCCCCACCCCCTTGTGGGGTGGGATGTATGAAAGGAATTTGAAAATGTCAGTGTTAGTAAGTAAAAGAAAACAATCTCAGTTTGAAGTATTTCACCATTTAATGAAAATGCGAAAAGAGATAACAGACCTTCTTTTACGTGATTTCGGTTTCAGTACACATAAGATGGATAAGAAGCTAGAACGCAAATTTAGTGGTAAAACTTACGAAGAACTTACTGACACCGACAAAGCTACATATGACAGATTCCGAAAGAGAGAAGAAGCTTTTAACGAATGGTTCATTGAAGATGAACGAAAAGCAATTATTGACTGTCTACGGTCTATTACTGAACACGTTTATACAGCAAACAGCATCTATCCTACTTGCATAGAAGAACTAACAGAAAGACGTATTCAGCAAGACTTGGCATTAGGACAATGTTTCCATTTAGTTCAAGAATTACAGTATGCTATGGAGACTTTACCTGTAGACGTAAACAAATACTTGCCGTTCGGAGAAAGTATACAGAAAGAGATAAACTTAATTAAAGCTTGGCGAAAGTCAGACAATAAATTTCATAGGGCAATTTCTGCATCCGCTACCAACTTTGCTAATGTCAACAACAACGGTAATGCGAACTACAACAACGCTAGTAACTCTAATGGCATTCGCCCCGATTTCGATACTCAGATTAAATAGTCATTTGTACGTTTCTGAGGTAAAGAAAGGAGAAATTGTCCTTCCTATATGGTAAATACTAAACACGATGCTACCACTTACGAGTGTTGTAGCTATCAACGTGAAATATATGATGGAAATGCATTATTTGATGCTTACAATAGAGCTAAACGAGGTAGTGATTGGAAACCACAAGTACAGAAGTACGAAATGTTTTACCTGCTAGATTTGGCTAAAATGCAAAAAGAACTAAAAGATAAGACCTATGAGTTCTCACCCAATACCGAGTTTATCATCAACGAACGTGGCAAGACACGATTTATCACAGGTGAACAGATAAGAGATAGAGTCGTTAAGCATAGCCTATGTGATGAGGTATTAACCCCGGCAATTACCAACAAATTGATTTATGACAACGGTGCAAGCCTTAAGGGTAAAGGGATAGATTTCACAAGAAAGAGACTTGAAACACACCTTCATAAGTATTATCGTCAACATGGTAACAATGATGGATATATCCTTCTTATTGACTACTCTAAATACTATGACAATATCAGACATAAAGAGTTGCTCGATTTGTTCCGGGGTTACGTTACAAACGATACAGCACTATGGTTACTGGAAAAGGTAGTCGATAAAGAAAAGATAGATGTATCATATATGACAGATACTGAATATGAACACTGTTTAGAAGAAGTCTTTAATTCTCTGGAATATAGGCTAATTGATAAGAGTCTACGAACTGGGCAAAAGTTTATGCGTAAGCATCTAAATATCGGAGATCAGGTGGCACAAGACGCAGGTATTGCTTATCCTATACCGATAGACAATTACATTAAGATTGTGAAGAGCATCAAGTTTTACGGACGATACATGGATGATAGCTATGTTATTCACGAAAGTAAAGAGTTCTTGAAGGACTTGCTTTCCGAGATAATCGGGAAATGCAAAGAATTAGGAATAACAGTAAATATACGGAAAACCCGGATATGCAAGCTATCCGAAATGTGGAGATTCTTACAAATACAATATTCATTAACAGATAGTGGTAGAGTCATACATAAGATAAATCCCAAACGACTAATTGCCGCAAGACGCAAAGCTAAGAAACTTGCCGTACATCTGACAGAGAAAGAATTTAAAGATTGGTTTTATAGTTGGTTTGACGGACATTGCCACTACATGAGTAAGCAACAAAGGTTGAATATGATAAACCTTTACAATACACTAAAGGAGGAAAACTATGGTAACACTAATTTTAGCTGATGGAACTAAGCTGACAGGTTTTACCCAGAATGGTAATAACTTTGTCAGCAAAGAGAAGGTGGATGAAAGCAAGTTTACGGACAATCTTTCAATTCTTACCATTGATGATGGAGAGACCCAGAAGGTACTTAACAACGCTGAACTGATTCAGCAGGTGGAGTATTCAGATGGTTTTTATCTTTGCTTTAGAGAAAAGACAGCTGAAGAACTGCTGACCGAGAGTATTACAGATATTCAGTTAGCTATGGCTGACATTTATGAGCAGATGTTAGGAGGTAATTAAGTATGGCTAAGATTTATGCAGCACTGATTAAGAAGGGACTCAAGACCATTGATGATGTGCCTGAGAAGATTAGAGACGATGTGAAGAAGTTGCTTGAAGCATAAGGAGGTATGCTAACTATGGTAGAGATCAGTAACCTTATCTCTGCTTTATCGTTAGTTGTTGCCTTAATAGTAGCTTTCGTCAATGTCAGACGGGGTAATACAGCAGACGATAAGCAAGAAGCGTCAGAAATGACAACACTTATTGTCAAGTTGGAAAATATCAGCAATGGTGTAAATGAGATTAAGTCTGATATGCGTAACATGAGAAATGATATTCAAGACTTGAGAGACCGTCTAATTATCGTAGAACAGTCTACGAAGTCTGCACACAAAAGATTAGACGATATGGAAAGCAAGAATACCGCTAAGAATTAGTTCTTAGCAAGAGTCCAATGGGACTACTGCCTAATGGTGGTAGTCCCTATTTTGTTAGGAGTAATAAGATGAATATTAACTGGAAAGTAAGATTAAAGAATCGTAGTTTCTGGGTGGCTATTGTTCCGGCTGTACTTCTTTTGGTACAGGTAATAGCTGCCGTCTTTAACTACAATATCGAGTTAGGTGATTTGGGAAATAAACTGCTTGCCGTGGTAAATGCCGTATTTTCACTGCTTACTATCATGGGTATTGTGACAGACCCTACGACAGATGGTATCAGTGATTCTGTACAGGCTATGACCTATGATGAGCCTAAGAAATAAGGAGGTAGACGATATGAGTAATAGTTCACTAGTATCTTATACTAAGTTGAGTCCTAACCATAGCGGTGCTAGAACTCATGCTATAGACAGAATTACACCTCATTGTGTGGTGGGACAGCTGACAGCAGAAAGCATTTGTGGGTGCTTCACAAGCACTAGCGTAAAGGCAAGTTGCAACTACGGCATAGGAAAGGACGGTAAGATTTCTCTTTGTGTGGATGAAGGCAATTGTTCTTGGTGCAGTTCTTCAAACGCAAACGACCAGAGAGCCGTAACCATTGAGTGTGCATCGGATAAGGCTGAGCCTTATGCTATGACAGATGCTGTATACAACAGTCTCATCAACCTTTGTACTGATATCTGCAAGCGTAACGGAAAGACTAAGCTACTGTGGCTTGCTGATAAAGACAAGACATTAGCTTATAGTCCAAAGTCTGACGAAATGGTGCTCACCGTGCATAGATGGTTTAAGAACAAGTCTTGCCCCGGTGATTGGCTGTATAGCCGTTTGGGAGACTTGGCAACAAAGGTTACATCCAAACTGGGTGGTACTATTGAAAATAGTAACTCTAGTAACCTAAATAGTAACTCTAGTAACCTTGACAATTACAGAGTTAGAGTTACAGCAAATGTACTCAATATCCGCAAGGGTGCAGGTACAAACTATGCTGTCACCGGGGCTATCAAGGACAAGGGTGTATACACCATTGTAGCTGAGAGTTCCGGGACAGGTGCTACAAAGTGGGGTAAGCTAAAGTCTGGCGCAGGTTGGATTTCTCTTGACTATTGCACTAAGCTTGGGTGATACTGTACTAAAACAGTGTGAAACATAAGATTTCCGTCTATAATCGGATTTGTCTCTAAACGTGGAGTATTGGAGTTCAAATCCGACAACGTACCGTCTTTGGGTAGGCGGTACGTTTTATTTTGCACAGACGAAAGATTATAGGCTATTGTCACTTTCAAATAGTCATTGGGTTCATCCCATACGGTGACTGAGTTTATAAACAATTCTATGAGCAATCTTTTGAATTTTTCGTCTTTAATATCACCTTTCTTGAATTGCTCTAACCAGAAAATAACCTGTTCTTTGTCCAGTATGGTTACGGTCTGCTTTTCTTTCTTGAGTTCAGCTTCTAGCGTTTTCTTTTCCTTCTCCAATTCAACCATACGTTTCACAAGTGCATCTGGTGTAGCCCCGGTTTCGATAGCCTTAGTTAGATTTTCAAGGGATACTGTTGTTTCGTGTAGACGATTGCGGATACTAGGGATATTAGTTAAGTTGTCTATATCAGATGCGTTTACTTGTACCGCTATATCAGCAATGGTTTCTATATTCTCATCAGTAAGTAGTGCCCAGGCATCATTCACTACTGCATTGTCGATGAGTTCAGCTTTGATATTTTTCTTGGTACAATCGTTAGCTGCTGTCTTTCTGCCGTAACAGTTATAGTACCGATAGCCATTGCTATTGCAATTTCCGTTCATCCTATTACCGCAATGACCACAATACAGCTTGCCTGATAAGAGATAAGGTTCTTTAGCCTTGTATGTTCCAGACGGCTTTTGCTTTTTGAGTCGAGCTTGTACTAAGTTCCATGTTTCACGGTCTACAATAGGTTCTATAGCCCCTTCTGCCCTATAATCATGAAATTGATACACACCTATATACTTTTCATTGCGAAATACCTTAGAGAACGAGTTCTTGTTAAATCGTGTACCTTTAGAACTCTTGTAGCCTTTAGCGTTAAAGAGTCTGCATATATCCGCTACGGTTTGTCCTTCTGCATACAGCTTAAATGCTTCACGCACTATATGTGCTGAATCTTCGTCTACGACTATCTTTTTATCTACAAGCTTATAGCCCAATGGCACTTGACCACCTACAGAGTTGTGTTTGTAAGCTGATTCTTTAAGTCCCCTATGTATCTTTTGGGAAAGTTCTGCACTGTAGAATTCAGCCATGCCTTCAAGCACTGACTCAAGGATAATACCTTCTGGATCACTACTAATGTTCTCTGTAGCTGAAATCAGCTGTACACCATTTTTCTTCAGACGGTATTTGTAAGTAGCGGAGTCGTAACGTGATCTAGCAAAACGGTCAAGCTTGTACACAACAACAGCATCAAAGTTCCCTTTATCCGAATCCTTTATCATTTTCAAAAACGATACACGCTTTTCAATATCCTTGCTTGCCGATGTTGCCCGGTCTGCATATATCTCGACTATGTTAAATCCATAGCGTTTGCAGAACTCTTTGCATACTCTGGTTTGTCCTTCTATAGATTGCTCAGTCTGATTGCTACTAGAGTATCGAACATACAAACAAACATTTTTGATTTCTTCATACATGACGTTCTCTCCATTCTTTTAAATCAATTACCCCACATTGGTGTTGCCCCTTTTCAAAGAGTCTCGTTCATTCATGCAAAGCTGAATGATTCGAAACTTACCTTCTTCAGAGCAACTACGAAAGACGTTCATAAGCGATTCTTCCTGTGCCGTAAGTTCTTGAGACTTTCTAACTTTGCTTAGACCTAGCAGAAAATCTACAGTTACATCAAAGTATGTAGCAAGCCGACAAAGTACGTCCGCTTTAGGCTGAGAGCCGTTTTTCCACCCTGATATACTGGGAGAAGATACCCCGGCTACAGCTTGCATTTCCGCTGCTTGTGGCTTATAGCCATGCTCTGCACATAGGGTTTCATAGCATTCGTAAAAAGACATAAGAATACCTCCAAAAATAAATCTAAGAAAACTTATAAAACCCTGTTGACAATCTAAGTAAACCTTGATAATATGTCGTATGTAAACAAAAGTTGTTTACAAAGGGTGCAAGAAAGAGAACCCAGAAGGGATAAAATTTGTCCGGGTACTCTTCAATGCTATATAAGTGTCGCAACTTCATCATAAGCATTGAGGTATCTTTTGTCAACTATAGTTTACAAACTATCAGAAGAAAGGAGGTATCTAAGTGGAGGGACGAATTTCAATTCGTGAACGACTTCAGAAGCACAGCTTGTCTTATGTGTGGCTGATTGCTCAGTTAAATAACAAGGGCATCAAGACAGATAAAACAGAAATGAGTTCTGTTGTAGCCGGAACACGAACAGGTGATAAAGCAGACTCCATTATTCAGACAAGCAATAACATTATTGATGAGTATGAGAAAGTGTTCGTCCATGGTGGTTAATATGCTGTCTGACTTATTGAAAGAAGATTTAGAGCTTTGTACTACGTTGGTGCAAGCCGTTGAAGATTACTTTCAAGACGAAGAACACAAACAAAAGTTTGAAAAATGGTACAAAGAAAAACATGGAGTTGATTACAAATGGCAAAGAAAGAATCCACAGTGAATCGAACCATAGGCGGTCAATTTGAAACCGAATTATGTGAACTGCTTGCTGAACATGGTTGGTGGGCACATAACATGGCACAGAATCAAGTTGGTCAACCCGCTGACATAATAGCTGTCAAAAAGAACACAGCAGTTCTTATTGACTGCAAGGTTTGTAAGAACAATATTTTCCCATTTTCCAGAATCGAAGCTAATCAAGATGCAGCGATGACGATGTGGGAGAAAAGAGTAAATCACTTTTGCTATTTCGCCTTGAAACTAGATGATGGGACTATTCTAATGGCTTCTTATGATGAGCTGAAGTTAATGTACTTGCATGGTGAATCTGCATTGAGAGACTTGAGAAGTGAATATTTCTATACGTTAGAAGGGTGGTTAGATGCTATCGAAAGTAGGTTCTGATATTAGAATTACAGACCCGTCTGATGAACTACTGAAATGGTGTAAAGGCAATCTGGTATTGAACAATCCAGATTATCAGAAGAAAGCTCGGATGCACCTATGGTTGGGTAATACACCTAGAGAGATAACTTTGTATGCCATAAATGGTAAGGAGTTGGTTTTACCGTTTGGATGCTTGAGGGAAGTCTTACCTATGCTATCAGGGGATTTAGTTACAACGTATAGGACACCTGCCAAAGTTGATTTTGGCGGTACAGTTCCATTGTGGGGCTATCAAACAGAAGCCCTAAAAGCACTAATAGCAAGCCACTACGGAATACTTCGTTCTCCCGCAGGTAGCGGAAAGACCCAGATAGGGATTGCACTTGCTGAGAATTTAGGAGTCAAAACCTTATGGCTGACTCATACAAGAGACTTGCTGAGTCAGAGTAAGCACCGGGCTGAAATGTACATAGACCCTAGCAAGCTAGGAACTATTACAGAAGGTACGGTAAGCATTGGTGAGTCAATGACATTTGCCACTATACAGACCATGTGCAAGCTTGACTTAGATGCTTATAAGCATACGTGGGATTGCGTCATAGTTGACGAATGTCACAGGGTAAGCGGTACACCAACAGCAGTAACTCAGTTTAGCAAGGTGCTGAATAGCCTAAGTGCAAGACACAAGTATGGACTGTCTGCAACGGTTCATAGGGCAGACGGTTTGATAAAAGCTACTTATGCAATGTTAGGTAACGTGGTCTACAGCGTACCAGATGAAGCTGTTAAGTCCAAAGTCATGACAGTGAATATTAAGCCTATAGGAACAAGGATAGGATTGGACACAGATTTCTTAAATCCTGACGGAACTATCAATTACGCAAAGATGATTACATATCTAGTTCAGCAAGAAGGGCGAAATCAGTTAATAGTTGATAACTTAGTGGATAACTCAGATCACTATAATTTGGTGCTTTCCGAAAGAGTAGACCATTTAAAGACCCTGTATTCTATGTTACCTGGATGTCTGCAAAAGCAAGCATCTGTTATAGATGGCAAAATGACCAGTAAGAAGCGAAAAGCAGAAAGAGAACAAGCTATTGAGGATATGCGAACCGGGGAGAAGCGGTATTTGTTTGCTACATATTCGTTAGCTAAAGAGGGCTTGGACATACCGAGACTTGATAGGCTGCACATGGTTACACCCCAAAAAGACTATGCAGTGATTGTTCAGAGTGTTGGTAGAGTAGCAAGAACCTTTGACAGTAAGAGTCAACCATGGGTTTACGATTATGTAGATCAGATGATTAACCTCATGAAAGCGTACAAGAAAAGATGTAGTCACTACAGAAAGTGTGGCTGTGAGATTATAGAAGGAGACTAACAATGAAGTTGTTGAGAACAGCAAATATATGGAAACCTGCTGAGTATCAGTTAGGTGATGTACTGAAATTTGAAATGAACGGAAAGACCGTAGAAGCATTTGCCGTTAAACAGGAAGAGGATGGGATGATTTTCCTTTTCCGAAACTGTCTCGATAAAGAGTATCCGATGAACAAGGTGAAAAGAGTGCTTGAGTCTCTGATTGATGAGATTCCAGAAGAACTGAAAGAGATGCTTAAGCCGTTCAAGTCAGGCAAGTTCTTTAGACTTCCTACAGAGAAGGAAATCTTTGGTGTAAACATATATGCGACTAATGAAGATGAGGACATTCAGCAATGGGAATGTATGAAAGAGAGACGTAACCGAATCAGTTTTGACAAGAGTGATTACTCAGAGTGGTATTGGCTAAGTAATAAGGTTTCCGCTGCCACCTTTGCTAGTGTCGGCAACTACGGTGATGCGAACTTCGACGACGCTAGTACCTCTGATGGCATTCGCCCCGCTTTCAAAATCTAATATCTTAAATCTTCACCCCTTTATGGGGTGAAAGGAGCAATTATGACAAGACTAAAGAAAAGGAAAATCAGACGTTTCATGGCAAAGTTGCATGATACTGTTATTAAGGCTATCACTGCTATTGCAGGTGTTGTATTCATGTTTTCAGTTAGTGCTTTAGACGACCCTACATACGGCATGATGTTTTGCAAAGTAGCTTTAGTATGTGCAGCTTGGATTGCAATTTTCTGCAAGGCGAACGGCTATTTTTATGGTGATGAAGATGAGTAATCATACAATCGAAGAGTTACATACTCGACAAGCTCTTCCCTTGTCTCTCAAGATAGCCCTTACTAAAAGCCGTATTAGACAATGGGTAAATACCTATGGCGACGATGGAGTTTACATTAGCTTTTCTGGTGGTAAAGATAGTACAGTATTACTAGATATAGCTAGGTCAATGTATCCAAATCTCTTAGCGGTCTTTGTTGATACAGGACTTGAGTACCCAGAAATAAGAGAGTTCGTAAAGACGTTTGACAACGTGGAATGGCTCAAACCTAAGAAGAACTTCCGACAGGTTATCACAGAGTATGGCTATCCTTTTATTTCTAAAGAGGTTTCCGATAAGGTAAGCGGTGCTAGACGCTATCTCAAGTCAGTTCGAGAGAGAGACCGATTTATGCACCGTTCATGGCAGACCTGTTAGGGATAGACAGGAGGGAGAACAAAGACAATCCCGATTATCAAGCACTTCTGACGGGAAATATCCCTAGCAAATACAAAGGTGATTTTAAGTATAGACAAGTTATGGGATACGTTACTGACAAAACAGGAAAACCCAGTCGGTTTAATTGCACTAAGTATCAGTTCTTTTTAGACGCACCCTTTGAAATATCAGCGCAATGCTGTAACGTTATGAAGAAAAGCCCAGTTCATATTTTCGGTAGAAAATCAGGGCGCAAGCCTATGACAGCACAGATGGCTTGTGAAAGTACAATCAGAACTCAAAAGTGGTTACAACATGGCTGTAATGGTTTTGATATGAAATCTCCCATTTCTAATCCTATGAGCTTCTGGACAGAGCAGGATGTGCTTCTCTATATCAAACTGTACAACATACCGATAGCTAGTGTATACGGTGACATTGTTGCAGAAGATGGTAAAGAGCATGAATTATCAGCCGATTTTGGTATCTTTGACAGTGAAAGACCGTTACTGAAAACAACGGGCTGCAAGCGAACTGGCTGTATGTTCTGTGGCTATGGATGCCACTTGGAAAAACCGGGTGAAGGACGATTTCTGAAAATGAAAGAAAGTCACCCAAAGCAATATGACTACATCATGAGACCGACAGAACGAGGTGGTTTGGGATATAGGGAAATTATTGACTGGATTAACGAACACGGACATTTCAATATTGAGTATTAAACGAAAGGAAGTTTTATACTCGATTTATTAAGCCTATAAAGTCTCCAAACCATAGAACTAAAGAAAGGAGGTTGAAAGGTTGGCAGACAACATTTATATTTTCGATATAGAGTGTTTTGCACATGACTGGTTGATAGTGTTCAAGAGCATAGATACCGGGGAATACACCTGTATCTGGAATGATAACGATGCTGTACTTAGCTTTATGGAGTCTAACCCGTTCTTAGGTGGATTCAACAATAAGCATTATGACAATCACATTTTGAAAGCTATTATGTGTGGATTCACCCCGGAACAGGTAAAAGAAATCAACGACCTAATCATTCAAGAGGGCATCAATGGTTGGAGTATCCCCGCATTGAAGGACTATAGAGTGTACTTTGATAGTTTTGACTTGATGGATGATTGCCAAACAGGAATATCCCTAAAATCTATTGAAGCGCATCTAGGTATACCGATTGAAGAAACTGAAGTTGACTTTAACATAACTCACGCTTTGTCGGAAGAAGAGAAAGCACAGACCACGTTTTACTGTAAGTATGATGTAGATGCTACAGAAATTCTTTTCAAGTTGCGTAAAGGATATCTGGAAAATAAGGCTGCTGTAGGTGCTAAAAGAGGTTTGACAGACCGTCAATCTATGTACATGACCAATGCCAAACTAACAAGCGTTTACCTGCAAGCACAAAAGCCGGATAAGCCTTGGACAGACGAACGAGAGTACAAGTACCCAGATAAACTACTGAGACAGTACATACCACAAGAGGTATTTGATTTCTTTGATAAGTTGCATGACCCAGATGTACCGAACTATAAACTTTTTGGTGGGTACGATGAGAAAGGTGAGCACTACAGCGGAGCAAGCATTGCTTTTAACATCGGTGATTGTCAATGCACGATAGCGTATGGCGGTATTCACGGTGCAATACCTACATATGCTGAAGAAGCAACAGAAACCCGGTCTATACGAAACAAGGACGTTGCAAGTTACTATCCGCATCTGATGACTATTCCCTTATCGGAAGGGCAAGAATATGGATTCTGTAGTAGATGCATACCATCACCGAAAGTCTTTGTAGATACCCTTGAAGAAAGAGTAAGGGCAAAGAGAGCAGGGGACAAGGTTACAGCAAATGCCCTTAAACTGGTTCTAAACACAACATATGGAACAATGCTTAATGGGAAAGACGGAGAGGGCTTTAATGACCTATACGACCCCTTAATGGGGCGCTCAGTGTGCATCACTGGACAGCTACTTTTGTTAGAACTGTCAATGCACCTTGTATCAGAATGTCCGACCCTGAAAATTATACAGCTTAACACCGATGGTATCATGGTTAGCTTTGATAATTGCGATGAAGCTAAGTGGGAAGAGATAACCCAGGAATGGCAAAACCGAACGGGGTTTGAACTAGAAGAAGATTTTATCCAGAAGATAGTGCAGAGAGATGTAAACAACTATATCGAAGTTCCTACAGACGGTGGCAAGCCTAAGTGCAAGGGTGGAGTTCTGGTAAGAGGGATTCTCACCAATGCAAACATTGACTTTACAAAGATGGGCTTACCTGCATGGGATAACATGAGTGGTGGTGCTTGGAACATTAACAACAATGCCGTAATTATCGCAAGAGCCGTACAAGACTACTTTGTGAAGAACATACCACCAGAGGAGACGATTGGTACAAGTGATAGGATGCTTGATTTTCAGATCATATCCAAAGTCGGTAGTAAGTATTCTGGATGCTATCAGCTGATAGACGGGGTAAAGACCCCTATGCAGAAGGTAAACCGGGTATATGCCACTACAGATAGAAAGTACGGCACACTTTACAAGATACATGGACAGACACATAGGGATGCAAAAGTACCTTCTTTGCCCACACACTGCCTTGTAGATAACAACAACGAGTTGTCGATAGACATGATAGACCGTAACTGGTATCTCAAGTTGGCAAAGAAGCATATCAATGAATTTTTAGGGATTAAACCACCTAAGAAGAATACAAGGAAAATCAATTCCTTGAAGAAACAAGCGTTAGCATTATTCGATTAAGGAGAAGAAAGATGGCTAATATTTACGAAGGAATGAATGTTTATCAGAAGTTAGCAAAAGCGAGATTGCAGTTTCTCAATCAGAATGTAACCCAGTCTGGAAAGAATATGCACCTTGAGTTCAAGTATTATGAACTTGCCGACATTGTACCCCCGGCAATTCGCATCTTTGCGAGGGTAGGACTTACCACAAACCTTGACTTCAGTGATGAAAACGGTGCTGTTATGAGAGTCTATAACTGTGATAACCCGGCTGAAGCGCCTATCGAGTTCAGAGTACCTTATAGAGAGGTAAAGCCCATTATCTCAAATCAGGGCAAGGAAGTAACAAATCCCATGCAAGCTTTAGGTTCGTCTATCACTTATCTTAGAAGATATCTTTGGTTGACAGTCCTTGATATCACTGTGCCTGATGAGATTGAACCGACTCTTACAGATGATACAGATGATGAGGATAATACAGAGTTTGCAGAGGAAAAGAAAGCTGCAAGCAAGCCTAAGAAGGAGTCTAAGAAGAAAACCCCGGCTACAACTCAGGAAAGAGAAGAAGCTAAGAAGGAACTTGTACAGGCTGATGTAATGGCATCTGCTGAACAGCTGACAGAACTGAAGCGCCTTTGCAAGGAACTACTTGATGAGGATGACTCACAGGAAGAGTTCGTGCAGAAGATTGCATTAAAGACTAAGGGACTTACCGAAATCAAGGCAAGTGCTTGTACAGAACTTTGTAAGTCACTGACGGACATTCTTGCACAGTATCAGGAGGGCTAATAGATGGTCACAATCACAGACGTAAAGGTTCTTGATCATGACAATGTTAATCACCCTTCCCACTACGAAACTGGGAATTATGAGTGCATTGATGTGATGATTGAAACCCAGGGTGCTAAGAGTGCTATTGATTTCTGCATCTGTAATGCCTTCAAGTATCTCTACAGACATAAGCGCAAGAATGGCTTTGAGGACATTGAAAAGGCAAACTGGTATCTGTCTAAAGCCTTGGAATTGAAGGAGGAATTTAAAGATGAAATGGAATGATGATAAAACCATTACCATCACACCCCCTAGAAAGCCTAAGAAGTGTACTGGTACACGGTTTGCAGCAATCATGGGGCTAAATGCATGGACTACACCGTTTAATGCATGGTGTGCAATCACACGAACGTATGAAGAGCCTTTTAAGGATACAATCTACACCATTGCAGGTAAGACGATTGAGCCTAAACAGGCTGAGTACATGAGAGATAAGTATTTCTGGAAAAACTTTGTTACACCGACAGATGTTTACGGAGAGAACTACTTTAACAAGACGTTCGGTGACTTTTTCAAGGATGAACCTATCTTTGGTGGAATGTGGGACTATCTCTTTACAGACAAAGATGGAAACCCTACTACAGTAATGGAGATGAAAACCACTAAACGTGCTGAAGATTGGTTAGACGATGTACCAGAGTATTACGCACTACAGGCAGCGCTCTATGCTTACCTTCTGGGTGTAGATGATGTAATTATGGTTTGTACCATTCTTGCCGACAAGGACTATGAAAACCCGGCAGAGTTCGTAGTTACAGATCAGAATACGTTTGAGAGAGCCTTTAAGGTGTCCGAGAGATACCCCAACATGGACAAGACCGTTAAGAAGGTTGAGAAGTGGTGGAAAACTCACGTTGAAGGTGGTGTATCACCTAAGTATGATGAGAAGAAAGATGCTGATATTCTAAAGGTACTTCGTGCTAACAATCTTTCCCCAGATACTGAGATTGACAAGCTTGTAGAAGAAGCAGAAGCACTTAGCAAGCACATTGATGAGGTAACGGCTACCATTGCAGAAGATGAAGAACGTCTTAAGGTACTGAAAAATCTCATCAAAGAAGCAGCACAGGGACAGTTCCGAGAAGGTGATAAGCAAGTTATCATCCACGGCAGTAACTATGAATGGGTAACAGCTAAGAGTGTTACCAAAAAGATTGATGAAGATAAGATGAAAGCTGACGGGATTTTGGACAAATACAAGTGCAAAGAGTCTACGACATTCCGTTTAACTTTAAAAGCAAAAGACAATAAGGAGGATAAGTAACAATGGCTAAGATTGGACTGAGTAACGGATTTTCACTGATTCCGAAGGGAATGCAGGTATTCAAGATTGTAGATGTAAACTATAAAGAGGATTTTGGGAAAATGGAGATCACCTTGCAGACAGCAAAGGGACAGAAACACGTAGAGCGTTTTAGTCTGCTTGACAAGAACGGTGAAGCAAATCAGGGTGCGCTGAATGCCTTTTCGTATTTCGCAAAGACTGCAATGAACGACTATTCACTTGAAGAGATTGACCATGAAGATTTAGTAGGATGCTTTATTAAGTGTGACGTAGACTACGAAGAGGTTGAGTCTAACCGAAATCCGGGCAGAATGGTTAAGTTTGTACGTCTTGGTGATAAAGAACCTGCTGACGGTTTTGAAGAGGACGTTGTAGCCCCTAGAAACGTTGAAACGGCTAAGAATGAAGCCCCTAAAGCCGAGAAGAAGGGCTTTAACCTTGATGATATCTTAGGCTAATTGAAGTGGTCTTGAAGTAACATTGAAGTAGGTGAAGGAGAGTTAAACTATACTCTTTAGCTCTCCAAACCATATAAGCTAAAATGGAGAAAATAAAGGTATGAAGATTCTGCTTATACCCATGATTGTATTGCTTTTGCTCTTTGCAGTTTTCGGACTGGGAATAATCGTAGGAGCAATCACAATGCAAGCTATAAACGATGAGAAGGAGAAAGAACATGACAGGTAAAGAGTATCAGGAGTTGGCTATCAGAACTTGCAGCATTCCGTATGAGAGAAAGTTTGACAGATTGTTTCATGCTGTATTCGGTCTTACCAGTGAAGCAGGAGAGGTAGCAGGTATCCTTCAGAAAAAGTATCAGGGACATGAAGTAAATATCGAGCATATGGAAAAGGAACTTGGTGATTGTCTTTGGATGATTGCAGAAGCTTGCAATGCTCTGGACACTGACCTAGACAAGATTATGCGGATGAACATTGACAAGCTTAAGGCACGTTATCCAGAAGGATTTACAGCTGAACGGTCTCTGCATCGTAAGCCGGGTGATATCTGATGAACTACCATAACATAACGACTAACGATATGAACAATGGTGACGGTCTGAGAGTCGTTTTATGGGTAGCCGGGTGTGCGCATCACTGCAAGGGGTGTCAAAACCCTATCACTTGGGATGCTAAAGACGGTTTAGAGTTCACAGAAGATACCTTAAATGAGATTTTAGAAGAACTCAGCAAGCCTTATGTAAGTGGTCTTACCTTCTCAGGTGGAGACCCCTTGCATGAAGCAAACCGGGAAACCGTAAAGAAGATAGCAAGAGCCGTCAAGATGAAATACCCTGACAAAACCTTATGGCTGTACACGGGCTACACATGGGAAGATATTGAAGAGGATATGTCTTTGTACCGGGCAATACAGCTGATAGACGTACTTGTAGACGGACGGTACGAAGAGTCCTTGAGAGACGTTAGTTATCCGTGGGCGGGCAGCACAAACCAGAGAGTCATTAACGTTCAGATATCATTAGCAACAGGAAGGATTATTTTGCATGAAAGTCATTAAGAAAGACGGCACACTTGAAGATTATAGCGCTCAAAAGATAGTGAATGCCGTCAGTAAATCCGCTTCACGGGTTATGGTCAAGATACCGCATGAAGGTTATGTCTCTATCGTTTCAGCTGTAGAGGACATGATTCTCGATAGACACCTTACAGAAGTACCTGTAGCAGAAATGCACAACATGGTTGAGCAAGCCCTTGAAAACTACAATCCGACTATAGCTAAATCCTACAGGGACTATCGAAATTATAAGCAAAACTTTGTTCACTTAATGGATGAGGTTTATCAGAAGAGTCAGTCTATCCGCTTTATCGGTGATAAAGAAAATGCAAACACTGATTCTGCATTGGTAGCAACCAAACGTTGCCTTATCTTTAATGAACTAAACAAACGTTTGTACAGACATTTCTTTATGACAACAGAAGAGCTGCAAGCTTGCAAGGATGGATATATCTACATTCACGATCAGAGTGCAAGACTTGATACAATTAACTGCTGTCTCTGTGATGTTGGTGCAGTTATGGCAGGTGGCTTTGAGATGGGCAATCTTTGGTACAATGAGCCTAAGACGCTTGATACAGCCTTTGACGTTCTGGGCGATATCATCTTAGCCACAGCTTCACAGCAATACGGTGGTTTCACAGTACCAGAGGTAGACAAGATTCTTAGTCCATATGCTGTTAAATCTTTCGACAAATACAAGAATGAGTACCTTGATATAGCTTACAAGATGCTCATGGACTATCCGTCAGCCGAAGAAGCTGCAAAGACCTATGCACTTAGCAAGGTTCAGCGAGACTTTGAACAGGGCTTTCAAGGTATCGAGATGAAGCTTAACACCGTAGGTTCTTCCCGGGGTGACTATCCCTTTATCACAATGACGTTCGGACTTGCTACGGATACGTTCGGAAAGATGGCAAGCAAGACTTTCTTGAGAGTTCACCGAAACGGACAGGGTAAACCCGGAAACAAGAAACCTGTGCTTTTTCCTAAGTTGGTATTCCTTTACGATGAGAACTTGCATGGTAAAGGCTGCATCAATGAGGATGTGTTTGAAGAGGGTATCCAGTGTAGTGCAAAGACCATGTACCCAGATTGGCTGAGTCTTACAGGTGACGGTTATGTATCACGGATGTACAAGCAGTACGGTAGAGTGGTTAGTCCTATGGGATGCAGAGCGTTTTTGTCTCCGTGGTATGAGCGTGGGGGTATGACACCTGCTGACGATCAGGATAAGCCTATCTTTGTAGGACGCTTTAACATTGGTGCTGTGAGTCTGCATTTGCCTATGATTCTTGCTAAGTCCAGAGAAGAACACAAAGACTTCTATGCAGTGCTTGATTATTACCTTGAAATGATTAGAGGGGTACACAAGCGTACCTATGAATACCTGGGCGAACTGAGAGCAAGTGTAAATCCTATCGGATTCTGTGAGGGTGGTTTCTATGGTGGACACCTTAAGCCGAACGAGAAGATTAAGCCCCTTCTTAAGCCTATGACCGCTTCTTTCGGTATCACGGCACTTAACGAATTGCAGGAACTCTATAACGGAAAATCCATTGCAGAAGATGGACAATTCGCCCTTGAGGTTATGCGGTACATTAACAAGAAAGTCGATGAGTTCAAGCACGAAGATGGTTGGTTATATGCTATCTATGGCACACCTGCCGAAAGTCTTTGTGGGCTTCAGATTGAGCAGTTCCGAAAGAAATATGGAATCATTGAAAAGGTTTCTGACAGACCTTATGTGTCTAACAGTTTTCATTGTCATGTCACAGAAGATATCACACCTATCCAGAAGCAAGACTTAGAAGGTAGATTCTGGAATTTATGTAACGGTGGCAAGATACAGTATGTGAGATACCCGGTAAGCTACAACATCGAAGCTGTGCGTACTCTTGTTAAGAGAGCTATGCAGAAGGGCTTTTATGAGGGTGTAAACCTGTCTTTAGCATACTGTGATGATTGCGGACATGAAGAGCTTGAAATGGACGTTTGCCCGGTGTGTGGTAGCAAGAATCTTACAAAGATAGACCGTATGAATGGCTATCTTTCATACAGCCGGGTACACGGTGATACAAGACTAAATGCTGCAAAGATGGCTGAGATTGCAGAAAGGAAGTCGATGTGAATGATGAGTTTCAAGGATACGACCTTCTAAGATATGCCATTATAGCGCAAGAGGTAGAGGATTATTTTGATTTACTTTCACGCTTTGAGCTGCCGACACCTGACAAAAATGTATATCTCTCTGAGAAATTTTTTAGATCAAATTGGTTTGCTCAACTATGCGATTTAGACCCTGAGTACATCATGGAGTCAGTAAGGCGAAAGGCTAAGAAAATGGTATTGAAATATAGCATTGCAAAGGAAAAAGGAAGTAGCAACTATTACGTATACGCTATCGGTGACAAAACACCGATAGCAGGTACTAGAACTACTAAGCGAAAGGCATTGCGTAAAGCTGCCGAACTTAACGAACTTGACTATAAGGACTACATGAAAGTTCGTAGAAGGGAAGGTATGATACATGATTGAGATTAGAAACACTGATATCAGCGGATGGGGTGCGGCTGTTCGGGGTATGAGAAATCCTATGAATAGTTGGGATAAATCAGATAGTCATTACGACAACAACAGAGTTTATATTCTCTGTGAAGCTGACAAGAAGCTTATGGAGCGTTTAGCTAAAGCAGGTAATGACCACGGAAAATTCATGAGAATGATTAACGTATCTATGGACATTACAGCACCTTTGTACTGGTGGAAAGAGTTCGACACCTACAAAGTAGGTACTGTAGCGAACTCTTGTAGCACGATGCATAAGCTTATGGCTAAAGGATTTGAGCGTTCAGATTTCAGCTTTGAGAAGATAGAAAAGAGTGACGGCAATGACCTGATTGACGATATTCTTGAATTGCTGAATGACATAAGAGACAGCTACATTAACTATGATGAGTACAAGGCTAAAGGTAAGCTTATTGACGGTATAGACCGTAAGGACATTTGGTACAGTCTGGTACAGCTTTTACCAGAAAGCTATAACCAGAAGCGCACCGTACAGCTTAACTACGCTGTACTCAAGAATATGTATCACGCTAGAAAGAATCACAAGCTTGATGAGTGGCAAGCATTTTGTGAGTGGATTGAGAAGCTTCCCCTAAGTGAGTTAATCATTGAATAAGGAGTATAAGGACAATGGACTATTCCAGAATACCAGAAGAACTAAAGAAAGCTAGACAATGGGTGTGTGCTTGGGATAGTTCCAAAGTCCCCATGAAGTCTTTCGAACTCAAGGCTGCATCTTCTTCAGCCCCGGAAACGTGGGGAACATTTTCGCAAGCTGTAGAAGCTGTAGAGATGGGAGTTTATAACCATGTAGGATATGTGTTTGCTGATACTGGGCTTGTAGGCATCGACATAGATGTAGGCTTTCAAGACGGGCTTATGACACCTTTATGTGCTGATATCATGACTGCTTGTCACAGCTACACCGAAAAATCTAAGAGTGGTAGAGGAGTTCACATACTGCTGCACGGCAACTTACCATTCAACGGTAAGAATAATCTTAAAGGTGTAGAAATCTACAAGGCTAAAAGATTTTTTATTATGACGGGAAAACAAATGATTTTCCCAGAGATTGTAGAGAATCAAGAAGCTATTGACTATGTAGTAGCTAAGTATTTCACCGAGACAGAAAGAGAAAGAACAAGTAGCAACAAGCCCTTAGTACAGCGCATTTACTCACCGACTTACAGAAAACCAGAAGGAAGTAAGATATACCTACGTCCTGAGTACCCGGAGATTGCAGACGGTGGCAGAAACTTGTCCCTCACAAGTCTTGCCGGGGGTATGCACAACACGGGATATAGCAAGCAAGCAATCTATAAGGAACTCTGTTATGTAAATCAGGTAGCTTGCAAGCCCCCTTTATGCGACAGAGAAATACAAGCAATTACAGAAAGTGTAACGAGGTACAGAAGATGACAGAAGAGCAAGCGGATTATTGCTATGAGTGTACCGGGTATGGTAATGATTATATGTTAGATGAAAATGACGAATGGGTATCAGCTTGTCCTGATTGTCCCTTTAACGTTATGGAGTATGACGAATGAGAAGCTTATTTTTAGACGATGAAACTGTAGCTTATGTATTCTATCCAGATGAGCCTGAGATTGACTTAGACAGAATCATTTATGAGAAACTGGGTAGAGACTGTGAAGAACTCTTTACAGAAATTCTGGACAACTATAAGAACTATTATGAAGATCATGACAACTATGAAAAGATAGCAGAAGGGTATTATCAGGAACTGCAAGACGTAGTAGAAACGCTTGAGTTTATGATTACAAAGAGCAAGGGTAAGACAGTACAGAAAGCAGACTTAGAAAGACTGCTTAAGACTATCAAAAGCAATCTGTAGAAAGGAGATATAGAGTTGGCTACAGATGAGTTATTTCAGCTGTCTAACGGACGTTACATAACGTCTGAAGAGATCAGCAAAAAGATGTGGTACATCAAGAGCGCAAAGCCTGAGTTAGCATCACAAGCCGACAGTACGGGTTATTCCTGGGACGAAGCAGGTATGGCTGATTTGTTTTCCGAGTGCTACTACAAGGATACTAGGTATTGTCCAGAAGCTAAGAGTTGGTACACCTACGATGGTGGTAAGTGGCAGAAGGACGTAGGGGCTTTGCTTGTATCAGCTAAGATTAAAGAGTTCACCCGACTTATGGCTTTATATTGTGGCGAAATTACAGACGATGAGAAGCGCAAAGCATATATGTCGTTTGTGGCTAAGATGGGTGACAGAAGGTTTCGTGACCGCATGATGAAGGATGCTGCCGACAGCATGAGGATATCAGCCGTCACCTTTGACACACACCCATACTTGGTAAACTGTCTTAACGGTACTTACGACCTAGAGTCTATGACATTCCGTGAACATAGGTGGGACGATTTCTTAACCATGCAAACAAACTTTGAATACGGTCTAAAGGAAGTCCGTTGTAGAAGGTGGGAGCGATTCATAAAGGAAGTCACCGAGAACGATACCGAGAAAGCAGAGTATCTACAGAGAGCTTTAGGCTATAGCATCCTAGGTGCAAGTAAAGAAGAATGTATGTTCATCTTACACGGTAAGACCACCAGAAACGGAAAGTCCACAATGCTAGACGCTGTGCAGCACTTGCTAGGAGACTACAGCAGTGTTGCACCTGTTGAGTTAATATGTCGTGCAGACAGACAGAAGAATGCAGAAGCACCTTCTAGTGTGCTTGCAAAGCTAAAGGGCAGAAGGTTCGTTACTATGTCCGAGTCTGACACAGCGGGTAGACTGGATGAAGCCACAATAAAGCAGTACACGGGCGGTGAGGATATCACAGCACGGGAACTTTATCAGAGTGCTATTACCTTTAAACCACAGTTTACTATGTGGTTATCCTGCAACGACTTACCCACAGTAAAAGACAAGTCCTTGTTTGCTTCTGACCGAGTCCGAGTTATCGAGTTCAACAGACACTTTTCGGATGCAGAACAAGACAAGGGATTAAAGGACTACTTCGAAACCCCAGAAGCAATGCAAGGCATCTTCACATGGTTAGTAGCCGGGTATTTTAAGTACAAGCGTTTTGGTCTTGCCATGACTGGAAAGCTACGGGATGTAGTCAGAAACTACGAAAAGGAAAATGACTTGGTGTTGCAATACCTAGAAGAAGCTTGCATACATGATGAGACCACAGAAAGCACATTGAAGAGCCTTTACGACAACTTTAAGAGTTGGTCAAAGTCCCGTGGGTATTACGTGCCGATGATAAAGAAATTCAAAGCAGACCTTGCAACTCACCCAGAATGGTGTGTGTTTGATGATAGTGACGGTGTACCCAGAGTTAAGGGAATCCGTAGAAGGGATAGCTAAGTATGACAGTGATTGATTGCATTGCAAAGATGTGTAATGAACGAAATTGGTCGATTTCAAAAGCAGCAGAAAGGGCAGATATTAACATAAATACTCTGCATTCTGCTATCAATCGCAATAATGGTATGGGTATGTCTGCTGAAAAATTGGTTCAGATTGCAGATGTATTGGGGTATCAGGTAGTGATTATGAGTGAAGATGATGAGATGATTTTAGATGGAGAATGGGAAGATTACTTGCACGACAGGTGATAGTTCTTTCACAGTGAAAGAAAAATCTTAAAATTCTTTCAGATTGAAAGAACTCCTTATAACTTCTCTTAGATATATATATCTATAAAGATTTATAGGTACTTCTTTCAGATTGAAAGAAAATAGAGAAAGTTCTTTCACAGTGAAAGAATAGCCCAGAAGGGAGCAAAATGATAAATATTGAAAGCTATGTGGAAAGATATGAAAGAGAACAGAAGGAGGTTTTAGAAAATGCCAGAAGAGCAGAAGGAGCAGAAGGAGCAGAAGGAGCAGAAGGAGCAGAAGGAGCAGAAGGAGCAGAAGAGAAGAGTAAGAGGAAAAGACAAAAAGCCCAGAAAGACAGAAGGGTATCAGAAGAGTTTGATTGAAACCAGAAAGAAAAGTCCAGTGATGGTAGACCAGACAGCAGAACAGGCAGAAGGATATAATGCAAAACTGATTTCATTTATGCTTGCGATTCAGCCTAAAGAGAAACTTGATATAAATGATGTTGATGAGATGGAAAGACGTTTTCAGCATTATTTAGAAATGTGTGTGGCTTATGACGTAAAGGTAGGGAATCAGGGTGCATATGTAGCTATAGGGATTACGAAACAACAGGCTTGGGAATGGGAAAATATAGTTAAATCGAACCCTAGGCGCTGTGACTTTATAAAAAATGTACGCTTGTTCTGTGGTATGTATCGGGAAAACCTTATGCAAGACGGCAAGGTAAACCCGGTCACGGGTATCTTTTGGCAGAAGAACTATGATGGTCTCAAAGATCAGCAGGAAGTTGTACTCACACCTAATAACCCGTTGGGCGAGCAGAAGGATGCAGAAAGCCTAAAGCAGAAGTACCTAGAAAATACCTATGGAGTCACAGAAAGCCCAGAAGGGACAGAAAGGGTTATAGACATTCCAGAAAGCCCAGAAGGGACAGAAAGGGTTATAGACATTCCAGAAAGCCCAGAAGGGACAGAAGGGAACTCTTCAGAAGGGCTGAAAGCCCAGAAGGGACAGAAGGAGCAGAAGGACTAATACAGAAAGCCCAGAAGGGACAGAAGGGACAGAAGGGAACTTGCAAGCGGTCAAGCCCCTATACCCTTATGGGTGGCTGCCGTCTGCCGTTGCCCAGAGCGATGCTTGACGGGGTGACGGTGTACCCCTTGCGCCTTCAGATCATCACCCCGGCACGGTCTGCCGTGGGTGCTGTCTGTTGGTGGTTTGGTGTGGTCTGCTGCCGTTTCGTCATTCCTAGCGGTACGCAATCGCACGGAATACCCCTAAAACGCGTTTAAATGCCCTTTAAAGCCCCTTTACCCGCTTAGGTGGTAAATTGTGCCACCGTAAAATAAAAGCCCCTTAAAACGCATTCTAGGGCGTTCTAGGAGCATACGCATATTTCAAGGCATAATAAAAGCACCCCGGCACGGTCTGCCGTGGGTGCTGTCGTGTGTTAAAAGAGCCGTAAACGGGGCTTTGCGTGTGTCCAGTAGTCTATGAGCCGTTGCCGTTCTACATCGCTGTACATGGGTATGTTGTACAGTTTCAGCCCGTCCGGTGTCATGTAATACCCTTGACCGTACCGGGGTAAGAGTTCGCACCCGGTGCAGCCTAGGATGTTGCGGGAGTCCTGTTTTGACCGGGTACGCAATCCAAACCGGGAATCAAAGTTGACTTTGATTGCTGTTGGTATGACCGCCGATAAAGGGCATTGAGTAGCCGCCAAAATATGCACGTTTGCGGCTCTGCCAATCTGTGCGAGTCGTTGTACGAGTGGCTGCACCTGTTTTCGGTTGGTGGTCATAAGGTCGGCTAATTCGTCGATAACAACCCATACAGCGCCACCCGTGTATTTCCTTACCCCTTGCGCTTGCATAGCCTTAAAACGGCTTTCTGTGAGTTCTAGGGCATAGTTGAGCGCCCCTATCATGTCCCCCGGCTCACTTGCGTATCTGATACAGTGACGCAAGCGTCTATATTCGCACAGTTCCACCCGCTTAGGGTCTATCATGATGAACTGTACAGTAGCCGGGGAACGGTACAGCGCTGTTGTTATGATACCGTTTATGACTACTGATTTTCCGCTACCCGTAGCCCCGGCAACAAGTAAATGTGGCTGTTGTAGTGTGTCAAGGTAAAGATTGTAAGCCCGTCCGGGCGGTGTGGTGTATTCCCAATGCATATGTATTTCTCCTAGATATAATTCAACCCCGGCAGACTCTGCCGGGGCTTTGTTGTTGGTTACTGCTGCATGATGTAAAAGGCGGCATATTTGCCCGTTTCGCTGTTGATACAGTTGTAATATTCAAAAGCATTTACAACGTTTTCAAACGGTGTACAACCGTATTTCCCACCTGCATAGATGGACGTTGTACCCCAATAATTGAAGGGGTGCAGGTTTCGGGCTGTGATTGCTACAGATTGCCCGCTGTCGTATGCCTTGTGGGCTACGGGTTTACTCACTCTCACCCACTCGTTACCGTCATACATAACTGTTACGTGTGTCAT
>CAYNMA010000009.1:0-40048 GCA_964398075.1 uncultured Bacteroides sp.
TATTCGTGTCATATTATTTTATTCCTGTTGAACCAAATCCCCCATTTCTTTCAGTATCATCAAGGGATTCTACTTCTTTCCATTCAATCTTATGCACTGGTTCAAGAAGAGCTTGACATACACGTTCTCCATCTTCTATAAAGACATCTTCTGTTCCCAAATTAATAATAGGAACAAGAATCTCTTGTCTGTAGTCTGAATCTATTAACCCGACTGCATTACAAAGACTTAATCCTTTCTTAATAGAAAGTCCTGAACGAGGTCTAAGTGAGATTTGATAACCTTTTGGAATAGCAGTAAATAATCCTGTTGGCAAAAGTGCCCTACTCATTGGGGCAATGCGAATTAATGGAACACTATGCCCTTCTCCTGCCCAAATAACTTCTGCATCCCCGTAGGCTTTAATAGGATTATCTGGAGTTACTCTACTAAGGTCCACACGAATATCAAGACCTGCTGATCCAGATGTTTCATACTGTGGTAATTTGTTATTGCTTATATTTATTACTTTTACTTTAGTCATATTTAGAATTTTAATTTATGTAATTTATTACGAAATATTTCAAGTATATGAGTAGTCAATCTTCTCATATCTTTTTGATAACGATCAGGAATATGATCTTGAGTATACATACCAATAAGATGAATAGATCTACTTAATGGTTGCTCTACACTTTTTCTCCATCCTTGTATATAAAGTTCTTCAGGAGTTAAATCTGAATGTTCTTTTACAAACTCAGATGCAACTTTCTTCATATACTTTTCATCTTCTTCTATTAAATTTTCGTAAAACTTGTTTACTTTTTCTATTTCTTTATTGTCCATCTAAATAATTTATTAAAGAATCAACAACATCTTCAGCTTCTGTGTAAAAAGCTTTAATTGGTTTATTATTATCTAATATAACTGCAAAAGGATTTAATTTAGCAGCATAGTGAGACTTTATTTTCCACGCTTCTTTCTTTCCTTTTTTGGTTTCAGAATCTATAAAATGAAATTCTAAAGAATACCTAGAAGTATCCTTTAATTTTTCAATTTGTTTTAAATCATCATAAACAACAAAAACGTCTGTCATATTAAAAGTAATATTCCACAAATTAGACCTACTGTTCCATCTATTAGTAATAAAAAAGTGGCTTCTTTTTTAAATTCTTCAAAATCTTCTTGCGAATAGTCTGTAAGCTGCTTCATTAGCTCATTATTCTTTAAACAAACTATTACACCTAATTTAAATGAACTGAATAACAATAAAATAATAGCCCAAATATTCATTATTTCCAAAATCTAGATGTTATATCTTTAGTAAATACTTTATCGTCTATTACTGTGATTTGCAGCATAATTTGATTAGTAGTTCTTGAATTAAGAGGACCTTTTTCTTCGATATAAGGTCCTAATTTAACATAATTAAAATTTCTTAAATCTATGCCCTTACTTAATTCTTGTTTACCACTATACCAAGCTGTTTTTAATTTAGGATAATAATCTTTAATTTCTTCTGCAATATAATCAATTTCAGGAGGATCTTGATCACCACCCATTAAACAAACACAAGTAATGCCTGAATTTGCATCAATAAGATCACATAAATGCGTTAAATCAAGAGGTTCTCCAGCATCTTCCCATAGATATTGTGAGTGACAACCTTTACAGTGATTAGGACATCCTGTAATATTAATACACAAAGATATTTCATCAGGTACTTCAGAAAAAGTTACAGCTGTATCTAAATATTTTAGATAATTAATTTCTCTTTGCATATTCTTTAATTTCATTAGTGCTTGTATCAACTACAAAACATTTTCTACAATCTAAACAAGCATAATCCCCCTTAATAATAGGATCTTTTTTTAGTTGTGTATGTCCAAATATTTGATAATATTCAGGTAAATGCTCTTCAGAGTCATATTCTCTTACATCACCAAACAAAATACTACCTACTCCAGATTTAGTTATACCCCCTCTGTAAGGAGATACATCTCTCCATGCTAAAGAATTTTTACCTGTTGCATTTAAATCAATTCTCCAATAATTCATCCATTTTGGTAATAATCCACTGTGAGTGAATAAACAGTTATTTCTATATGCAACGTAGGTAGGCTGTAAAAGTTCAACCAATGACTTTACTTCATCTCTATTACGATAATCAGATCGAGAGCATGGACAATTTATATTTAAATAAAAGGCATCATGGTTACCTACTAAACATTGACATCTATCTCTGTTTTTTATAACAAATTCAGTTAGTTTTTTTAAATTTTCTAAAGATTGTTCTTTAGACATTTCATCAGGATAAGGATCATGGTAATCTCCTAAGAAAATAATAGGTCCTTGCCAATTATGACAAGGACCTATCCAAAAATTTCTACCATGTATATCAGGAATTACTAGAATCTTCATTTACAGGATATTTAAATACAGCTTTTTCGTTTCCTTTTCGATAAAACTTTCCATCTTTTCCAAAGATTGTAAAGCTTATTTCAAAATCACCAATACATTTAGTTGTTTTTTCTGCTAGTTTATGAGATATAAACTTATTAAGATAAAATCTAGCGGCTAAATGTAAAGCACCAAGAATTACAACTAAGATAAGAAACCAAGTTGGTATAAACATAATTATTTTATTTTAAAGTGTTAATAAATTCTTCTTCTGTAATATCAATATATTCATCATTAAGTCCACCATAAACAATATCATCTATTTTAAAATCTTTAATTTTAAAATTAGGCCGTTCATTAGTTTTCCAGTATGCTTCAACAGTTTCTTTATTAGAACTTGGACTAGGTCCGAGACATATAGTCATATTAAAATGATCCAATTCTCTTTTATGACCTTTAAAGAAATTTTGAATCTTTTTAATATATTCAATCACTACTTTAAAATCTTCTGGAATGTGGAGATGCATTTTCAGAGGGTCAACATTTTTGTAATCTTTATATCCAGGAAATCCTTTTTTTCCAAGAATATAATTCTCTTCTACACCACCTTTTTCTAATTGGTTATAAATTAGTTCAAATGTATCATCCCAATAATCAGTAATACCATATGCATTTGCATATACACTTTTTAGGTAATTAAAGTTTTCACTGGATAAATAATGCTTACTATAAAGAGGGTGTTCTTTATTATCAGTATAGCCATTTTCTATTAATTCTTCAAGATTAATAGATGGCTGAGACCATTTATACATTTCCACCATACATTCATGCATGGCTTTGCTCAATATCGTATCTCTATTGATCATTGTAATCTAAACTTTTTATTAGAAAATTAATAGCTTCAAGTTGACCAAACGTAAAAGAATAGGGTTGGTTATTTATTGAAATATCATAACCTTCACCATTAGCCCATTCAGTAACTTGAATAAAATCACTGTCTTTAGCAAGACAATCATATTTTTTCAGTTCGTCATTAACCGATTTTAAACTTTCAAATTTCATGAGAATAAATTCTTGTTTTTTGTTCTATTTGTCTACCTGCAGACCAATTCTTAATTTTAGTTAAATATCCAATTATACGGTCCCAGAGAGATATATTAGTGCTATTACATTTAGGACATTTGTTAAAAGGTTGTTTTGCTATAAATCCACAATCTTCACATTCACAATTAGGAACATTAAAAGTAAAATACTTACATCCAACTTCTGCTGCATATTTTAGAAGCTTTTTATATTGTTCTTTAGATAAATGAGCATCTAAGTTAAGATGAGCAGAACTTCCTCCATCCAAATTATCACCACAGAAATTTCTACCATGTAGATAAATTTTATCTAAAATTGAAATATTTGGATCATTGGGCTTAAATATATAGCTAGCATAAAGATTAGTATCTTTTGGTACCCAATATCCATCTTTTTTATCTCTATTATAAAGTTTAATGGCAGCACTTTCACATGGTGTAAATTCAGTATTAAACATTAATTCTTTTGTTTTATGTTTTTGATTTTGCTCTTTTATAGTAGAGAAAATAAGATTACAGAATTCTTCATATTCTTTATTTTTATTACACTGCATACCAAGATATTCTGCCGCCTGATTTAGACCATTAATACCTATAGTAAGATATTGCTTTTTCATATCAATAAACCCTGCGGTATAAACAGTTAACAAACCCGCTTTATAGTAATCCATTAATAGACTATTATATGCAATTTGATACTTATATACTCTGTCAAGAATATCTATTAAATAAGCTTTAATAGACTCTCCTTCATTTTTATATAGCCCAGTAGCATATCTTTGATTTGCAATTCTATTATGGTCTTGGATAATTCTATTAAGATTAAGAGTAATAACATTTTTACTACCAGTCATCTCACTAAGTTGGCCATTAGTAAAATTGAATTGAGGTTTCTCTATCTTAGAACTTAATCTACAACAACTGCTCAATGAATCAGCACTATCACTTATATAAGTAAAGAAACTATTACCTTGTGAATATTCATCACATAAATATTCATACAATTTTTCATCAAGAAATTTACCTTCTTTGTATATTAGACAAGCAGATACTACAGGAAAAGTTAGAATACATTTTAGTCTTTCTTGATTTAACCAATGTAAAAATTCTTTTTGCAGCCAGTTAAACGAATTCCAAATAGGTTGTGTACCATCTGGAAAGTAAAAATCATTATACATTGTCTCATAAAAAGGTTTGTCAAATATAGAAATATTCCAGAAACATGCTTGATTTCCTCTAGACCCAGAAGGCTGCATTAAACTATAACAAATTTGTTGAAAATATTGATGTATTTGTTTTCTTATAGTTTGATTTCTATTGCATTTGTAACTACTTATTATAGTATTATAACTAGAATAATAATCATCTCCCCACTCCTTTCTAAGAAAATAATCCATATAAAGAAGCATTGCAGGAGTAGCTACTGCACCTTTATATTGAGAGGCTACCGCAAAGACTAAATTTACAAATAAACCACAAAAACTATCAATGTTTTTTGGCGCAGCACTTAATCCGCCAAGATCTTTTAAACCATTTATAAGAAATGGATACATGGATATAGCAACACAATAAGGCATTCCTACTTGACTGGATAAATCATGTAAATACAGTATACTTGATGCATCAGTTCTTAATTGTTTATGTGGAATATCAGGAAATAATTCAGTAATTTTATCTTCCCACATAGAAAGATTAATTTCCATATTATCCTCTTTATGAATTTCTGTATTCATAACAGCAACATTGTGAGTATTTACATTGCTATTGTCGTCAATAGTAGCATTAGCAGTGTTATCCGATTTTTTAAAATTCTCAATAAATAGTTGTTTTTTCTTTACTAAATCTCGAACTTTAGCTCTAAACTGCCTATAAGTACTAAATGCCTTAAATACATTAAGATAATCATAATCAAGAAGCAATTCTTCTATTTGGTCTTGAATATCTTCAATATCAATTTCATTCCATATATCTACTTCCCTGGCTATCTTCTCAATTACTTCATTATCTACAGATTCTTCACAAGACAAAAAAGCCTTTTGAATAGCAGCTATTATCTTCTGCCTATCAAAAGGTTCAAAATTTCCATTACGTTTTTTAACTCGCATAAATATTTATTTTAATTAATTGCATAGCCCTCCCTATACCAGCCTTACTTTCTATTCAGTAAAAACTGATTTAAACCACTTCGCCTTCTTAGCTACTCTTTTCATTTTATTAATAATTAATAAAATTAAGTGGTCGTCACTACTAACCAACGTATACACGCTGCGATACCAGACATGCCCAGGGTCAAAGAGGCTGGTCCCTGTCGTTAGAGGTGGAACGTTGCAGGAATTTTCCTAGGCAGTTAGCTTTGACAAGCAATTACATGCACGGTTCTAATATTTATTATGTCCAAGAACTGATTCACAAAGATGGACTACAATCATGCAAATATACAATTAATTCTATGAATTACAAAATATTCAACACTTGTTTAACTAATAAAGTCTTTTCACAGACATTCATTAAATCTCGTTTCATAGAATCTGTAAATATTTGTGTAAAAGCACCATAAACATTATACATATCTGTTGCAGAATCTTTAACAAGATATCTTGAATCTTTGTCTTCAAATAAAAGTTTATATGCATCAATTGGTGTTGTCGCAGCAATTTTAACCTTTCCAAACCCATTATCATAAGACGCATTCATACAACACTTGATCCAATCTCCTAGTTTTTCACTAGTGTTTTCATAAGAACATTCAAATTGAGTATTCTTTAATTTTTGAATAAATGTAATGGTTTCTTCTATAGAATCCATAATATTATTAACAGGTTTATAATTTATTGCGCATTCTGGCTCTAAAGCTGCACAACTAAGCTGTTCTGGAGAAAATACGCAAAGATTAGTACAAACATTATCGAGTGCGCCATTATAAAATTTTACTACAGGTTTTCTTACATCAATACCATATACCATTCCTACTACTTGTGAATGGTTATCAATTGTAAGACTATCAGGTAATACAGCCTGAACAACTACTCTATTATAAATATTAACAGGATTATCTTCCTCTAAAGCAAGTTGATCTGGGGTCTTTACCTGCACCCTAAAATCACTCGTATATTTTTGCATTCTCTCTAGGAAAGGTTCCACATAAGCAGCTGTAGGAAAATACTCTTTATTTTTAATAGTAGTAGCTCTTCCTCTTAAAAGTTCATCAAGTTCTAATTCCATTATTTTTCAATTTTAATATATAAATTACAATGACAATTATCATTTTCACGATAATCACTACATGGGCAATGCTTATCTATACTTTCATTATGACAGGGGCATTCTCCATTATTTATTTCACATCTTTTAAGAATAGCGTTGACAATCTTATCATTAGGATTTAAATCCCATCCTGGTTTTCTAAAAATTTGTATCATTCTATATATTTTCAAAAGTTCCTCTTACTAGATTATCACCAATAAATAATTCATATGATACTCCATATTGATTCCGTAAAAAATTCATAGCTGAATAATCTGAACTACCAAACAAACTTAGTACATTACGATAATCTAGTTTTAAACAAGAATTAATATTTTCAGTATGAAGGTCCCCTTTGATTACATGGATACCAGTTCCTGTAATACCTCTGGAATCAAGATATTCGTAGAGTTTTAATTTATTTTTATCATCAAGATTAAGTGGTAACCCACGTTTTTGGAAGTGCTCATCTTTTCCATGGGAAATTAAAAATTTATGATTCTTAAATTCATAATACCCAAAGAATTCATTAAATTGAGTTGTTTCTATATCTGGAAATATATTATTAATAGCAGATAATGCAGCTAGGGATGCAGCATATGCAGTAATACCGTCATGATTTCCACACTTTACTGCATAAATCTTAATTTTATTACATATATTACTTTCTTTTATAGATTGAACAAACCAAATCATTGTATTTATAAATACATTGACTTGTTCCATATTATCCATATTTTGAGGCATATAATGATCTCGTCTAGCAGTTTGATTATCCATCCCGTCGAGATTGTCTCCTAATAAATTAAGGATTAATGTGTCTAAATGTCCTAGTGAATTAATTCTATCTAAAATAACTGATAGTCTGCGAATCAATTCTTTTTCATTCCATTCATTTGGATAAATACAGCCTGATTCTACTTTTGCACCAATATGCATATCTGACAAATGAAGAATTAAGTCATTTTTAGATTCAATAATCTTAGAAGAGAATACTTTATATGCAGGTTTATTATCAAAAGTAACATTAATATTAGAAATCTTATTTAAAGAATTCTTTAAATTAATATTTTCCTGTGCATATTGCTTAAGAAGTCTTTCATTACTTCTAATTAAATCTTCTTCAGCTTTACGAAGAAAACTATTTTCTTTTTCTCTAAGTTGTATTTCACGTAATTCTTCTTCTGTATATTCTTCATAATAATGAGGAGCAAAAGGTCCACTAGCTTTAGTTATTTGAAAAGCTCTTAAGATACGTTTAAAATCTACTAAAGACAGCTCAACAAAATGCCTAGACACAACTCTTTGTGTGAGAGAATCTCCGTAATAAGAATAAAGACGATAAATTAAATTCATCTCTTCTCTATCCAATCTTCCAATTAATGGAGATTTATTTTTTCTATATATCTTATAATTATAAGAAATAATTTTATTATTCTCATCTCTAGTTATACTAATTTCAGATTTATCATCAGTATCTAAATTTTCTACACTCTTGCGAGTTATCTGAGAATAAAGACTTATTAAATCTTTTGTTTCTTCGGAGTTTTCTTTTCTAAGATTTGCAAAGAGTACGCTAATAGCTGCATAATTTAATCCATTCTGTTTGCAATAAGCATGAAGACTTAATCCACTATTTTTTACAGAATTTAAAATATTAGTATACTTTTTAATTGTTGATTGTTTCACTATTTTTAATTGTTTTATTCAATTGTTAAATTAACTGTTATGTTGTAATAATAAAAAAGGGTGACTGAATTAACAGCCACCCCTAAGATATGATGTTAAGGAATGAAATTAACCTTTCTCAATACCAAATACAATGTAAGTACCTACTCGAGAACTCTTTGAAGGAGCGTAATCCATAGTGAAAGCAATAGGTTCTCCAGTCTCTACTCTCTTAGAATACTTACAGATAAGACTGCCCTTAAAGCCTTTATTAATATACAGATTCTTACCAATTTCTTTAGCACGAGCCTTAGTCTTATCGCACTCAGCAAGAACTGCACCAGTAGCCTTATCAATCAACTGATAAGTAGTCTTATATTTACGAGCACCTTGTTCATTCTTTACATCCTGAATATTATAAGGACGCTCGCGAGTATCCGCAACAGCGGATTCAACTGTAATTGAGAAACCAACACCTTCTACATTCTTTGATTTCTTAGCAAGATAATCAAGCATAAACTGCTTCTTATCAGCATCAGTTACGCCACCTGTCTGGTTCTTTTTCCAGATCTTATAAGCTTGTGTTGCATCACCCATAATACTAAAAGGAGCTTTCTCAAGAGCCTCTTCTTTTGTTGCACCAGTTACTTCCATTCTCTTAAAATTCATCATTTGTACCATAATTCAATAAAAATTTAAAATAAAACATTAATTCATTTACATCTCCCATCTAACATTACAAAATTACTATTATTTATTGAACTATTCAATAATAATTTGTAATCATTATCTTAAAATCTTATCAAGTTGTTTTCTTAACTTGTGTATGCAAATATAATATATATTTTTATACACACAAAAAGAAAATGATATTATAATTGTTAATGACTGTTAACTATATCATTTTCATTAACTTAGCAACTCAATTTTATTAAAATGGTAAATAAGAATGTAAAAGTTCCTTAATTTTAGAAGGAATCTTTTTATCCTCTATACCGAAAGTTGGAAACTCTTTACATTCATAAGAAAAGTCATCTATAACAACAGATAAACCTTTTATAAAATCTTCTGGCAAAGTGTTTCCATTAATCTTTTTAAGAATTTGATAAGAGGTTACATCTGGTTTCTTTTGTTTAAGCTTAAAAACCAGATAGCCTACTAAAGATATTAATGCAAATTTAGCATTAATATCAATTTTTAAATAACCTAAAGAAAAGTAACGATTATATATTCGTTGCATTTCTTCATACGGTGGTGTTTCTATTATATCCATTCTCCAAAATCTTTATATTCAGTTGCAACACAATATGCAACCTGTTCTAATAAATTTTTAAACTCAGTAAATCCTTCTATAAACATTTTCTTAGTCATAGGTACTACCTTAGAATAATATTGTGGTATCGTAGACACAACTAAATAATGACCTTTAACAGTAGGGTTATCTAAATTATAATATTTCTTAGCTACAAGTGTCAACAGATAACTATAGAAACTAATCTCACGGTTATAAGAATACTTCTCAATATTAATATTAAACTCTGATAATACTCTTCCTAAGGTCTTAATATCATTCACTTGAATTTCATTGTCAAACTCATTTATAATATAATTATCAAGTTTTGATTTAAGCTTTAATATAAATTTAGTATTTAAATCAGGAATCTCTACTAAAATATCGAGTAATATTGCTTGTTCATTTTCACTTATAACATTTCCAAAATCATTTGATGGATGTAAAATTTTTTGTATTAACACATTATTATTAATTGCTAGAATGCAATTTTGGGCTGTTTCACGAGTTTTTTTATCCAAGTAAATAACTTCTCTAGAACCAGTATAAGATGCCTCAAAATCCTTCCTAGCAAGCCAATAAGGACTACATTTATCAAACACATTTTGAATCTGTTTTTCAGTTAATAATCCATGATAATAGTCAATTTCACCAGCTACTTCACATATTAACTCAGGAGAAGGAATCTCTCCTTTTAATTTATTGTATATTTTATCAGAAAGTACACCTAATTTTGCTGTAGGTTTATCAACCTCTTCACATATAGTAAATAAATCGCTTTGTAGGCAGCTACAGTGCACAGCTGATCCTAAATCTAAACTAGAACTATATATAGGTTTAAATCCAGCAAAGAAAGCTTCAGCTCCTCCACTTTTAAATAATCCTAATCTAGAATTTGAAATATAATTACTATACTTTTTTGAGAAATAAATAGAATCGTCTATTTTTTCTAGTTTTAGTGTTTCAATTAGGGGAGTTAGTTTGATATTCATATAACAACTCTTTAAAATTAAAAAATACTGTATCTAAAAATAGATTATAGCAGTCTTCTATTTCTTCTTTATCAAGAGTAAAAATCCTACCAATAGGCCCCCACTTTCTATTATTTTCATCATCAATTAATAAGCATGGAATCCCTTTAAGATTTAAATCAATAAAATTTGAAAGACTATCATCTACAAATACATCAACTCTGCCTTTAATTCTAGGAGCTTTACTCGCTATTTGACAATACACTTGATATATAGGAGCAATAGGTAAATCATTCATTTTAAGAAATTCTTTAGACCATGCTTTTGGGTGCACCCTTTTTGTGCAATATAAAGCTGGAGTAAAATTTGGTTTATTTATTACAGGTAAATTAAGCCAAAACTCCTTATCTTTTATTAGAATCCTGTTTACATTTTTACTAATTTCATAGTCACTATGAGGTAATCCAAATCTATTTACATATGGTCCCCAAAAATTACAAACTGTATTATCCAGGTCTAATCCAATATCTAGGATCATAATTCTTCTATATCTGTTATTTCTCCAATAAGAATATCTTTTTTGTCCATTGCTTTTACAAATTCATGCCATGAATCACACTCAACAATATCAGAATACTTTTCCATTATTTTTTCCTGACATTGTATAGTTGATCTAGCAAGAATTACTATATTAAAAACATCAGAATCTGGAATATTACATATTGGAATTACATATTTATTCATTTATGTTTATGATAAACTCTTAAAAGTTCGTAAAAGAAATCCAAATCAACAACAGCCACTGTACCATTGCTAATACCACCTACATCTGCAGATTTTTTCCAAAATAAAGCAAGCGGACGTAAATCAGAGCAAGCCTCTCTTATTTTAAAATAATTAGGAAGATTCTATGTATGCTTTGCTTGTATTGCACATTCAGTAGAACCTGCAATATCTATTTTATTATTATCTAAGTTTTTCGATTCAGCTGCAGCTCTACAAACATCTTCATATCCTATTTCTTTTAAACGATTAACTATTTCAAACTCCCAACCAGACCCTTTATTTCTAGACTTTTTTGATTGATATGATCTAAATGTTGTATCATTTATCCATTTGCAGTTAATTTTATCTTTTTTATTAGAAGAGCCGTTGCGACTTTTGTTACAGCGAATTTTAATTGCTGCTTCTGAAAGCCCAGATACTTGACTAGCTTCTTCTAAAGAAGATGTTATTTTAACTGTACCATCTTTGAAAGTAATTTCTACAGATGTATCAAGGTTTTTCTAACTTTTCATTATTTTTAAAATATTTTAAATACTTAATAATAAACTTTTTTGTTTCTTGCTCCCCATATAATGCTCGTAAATCTGAAAAATCCTTTGCTTTATATTTTCTTGGAATTATAAGACAGTGTAATTGAGGATATTGACGTTTCATCTTATTTAAAAATGTAACTCCTGTCATATCAGAATCCCATAAAGCAAATACATACTCAAATCTACTAGTTAAGTCATCTATAATTGCTTTAGATGGAATAACAGTTTCACTATTAGGAGCACAGGCGGGTATACCATAAGCATATAGTGCCATTACATCTTTTTGAGATTTAGTAATTACACATATTTTGCCTTTTTTAGGTAGCTTATCATACCCCTGTAGTTTCTTAGCAGGATAATTTCCAATAAATCTATATTCTTTTCTTTTAGGAAAATAACATTTCCATAATTCTATCTTTTCTTTATTTTCTTGGATTTTACCTCCATAATAACCATAAATAGGACAATGTTGTTGATATGCCGCAAAAAGATTATTATTTAAAAATACATGTTTACAAGAATATACATTAAAATGTTTAAGAATATCAGAAGTTATTCCAAACTTTCTCCACCATTTTAAATCTTGTTCTGAAAAGTCTTGTATTTCTACCTGTATTTTTGAGATTTCTTTATCTTCAATCTTTATCGTATTCAAATTAATTTTACCAGGGTTTTTCGGAAGAGAATTATTCTTTATGATTCCAAAATCATTGGCAATAATTTTTAAAGCCTTATGATAGTCACAATTAAATAATGTTTGAACTACTCCAAATATATTTAAATTTTGACCAGTAGCAAAGTCTTTAAAGATTAAAGTTCCTGAATTATTCCTATATAAAGAACAAGTTGGATTTTTATCCTTCCGTAAAGGACTACAAAATAATCCTTTCTTTATTGGTACTCTAAGATAATATCCCATAATTTGCTCTTCAGAAAACCTAGATAAAATTAATTCTTTAGATAATTTAGGTTCAAACGAGAAATTTATCATATTTTAATATTAGAAAACACAAAGATACTAAATTTCTTGTATAAACCAAAACAGAGATACTTACTAATTAAGTAAATATCTCTTATTTATATTACAACAATGAATCAAAGTCAATAGACTCTTCTGCATTATCAGAGCTATTTTCTACTTCAATATTGTCACTTATGCCAGCCTCAACATTATCCATGTTGGATGGTTTTGCATTTTCATATTCAGATTTTCTCTTTTCTTCATAAGCAGAGAAAAACAGTTTATCACCTAAGAAGTTATCACAAGTGAATTTTTCGCCTTCCTTATTAACAGCAACAAACTTAGGAAGACTTGGAACAATAGTTCCATTCTGAGCTTTTCCTACAAGTTTTAAATTAGTTTCCTTACCTTTAACAGGGTCTGTAATCTTGATAAAAGCAGTAACTACATCATCAAAAGATTTAAATTTAGCACTAGCCGCCTGCATCTTCTTAAAACCTTCTGGGTTAAGAACTTCAGCAACTTGAGCAATAAAAGTCATTGTTCTGTCAAAGGAAGATGCACCTTGATATTCGTGACCATCCTTACTAGTATAAGTAGGACGCTTATCATCACCTTCTTTAGGAAAGAAAATAGATTCTTCATAATAACCGTCTTTTCCATCAAAACGGACTTTCAAAATTTCATAAACAGCACTTGTATCTTTCTTACCATTTATTACCTCTTTTCTAGCCCCCGAAAACTTTATAGGGTAAATACCCCAAGGTTTAAGACGTGGAAGAGAACTAGATGTTGCCTGAGTCGTTGCAAGACTGCTAAAATTAAAATCGCTCATAATTAATTAAAGTTGAAATAAATTTGAATTTACTGAATTATTATCTCCATCATCTAATAGACCATCTAAGTCTATTTCTATATCGTCTGTATTTACATTTTCATCTTTTGGTGTTTCAATAGGCATCTTATCTGATGTTAGTACAAATAAACCTGATTTGTTAGGATGTGCTACAATAACAAACTCATTTCCAAACTTAGAAAGTTCTTCATTTTTATTACCTCTAAAGGCAAATGTATTAGTTTGAGTAATCTTGTTACCAGCTTTAGTTCCAAAAGCCTCATCAGTTCCTATCACAGGAACTATACCATTATTCTCATCATATTTAATATCAATTTTATCTCCAGCATTTAATCCCATAAAAGACATTGCCATCAAATTAAATCGACATTTATTTTCTTCAAGATAAAGCTTTGGTTCTTTTTCATTATCTTCCTTAACTTTCTTTGGTTTACTAGTACCTTTATCAATAATCTTAGTTTCTACTATTTCACCAGTATCTGTATCTACAGATCTCTCATATGTGATTGTAAATTGTTGTTTAACTATTGCCATTACTATTTAAGACTTGGATAAATTCTATCCCAATGTGAAATAAAAGTTTCATCTTCTTGACGTTCTGCTACTACAATGTCTTTATTAGCAAGATGTTCGGGTCTTGCGCCAGCGGTAGCCTCTCCCTGAGTCATAAAATTAATGCAAAGATTGCTTTCTTTATCCCTATGAATAAACCCAATAGCATCGGATTTTGCGGCTAAAATACGTCCAGTTTTACCTGTTAAATCAAAATCTTTAATAGAACCTACTTCTCTACCTTCAGAGTCGGTAATTGATTTATCTTTAACATGACCTACAATAATAATATTTTTAGCTGCCTTTGATACTATATCTATCATCTTTTCAATAGCTTGGCGAACCCAGGAGTACCCTTGTCCCATTGGGAGTGATAATATATCATTTCCAACAAAGTTTTTACCAAGAGTAGTTGCTTTATACATAGATAAAGCTAATGGTTTTGCCAGCTCTTCTAATGCAGTTACAGTATCAATTGTAATAAACTTATAAGGACACCCAGCCTTTATAATTTCTTTACATAAATTATTTAACTCATTTACACTATGAACTTTTACTTTCAAAGCCTCAACATAATCTGATCCATCTTCTAAATCAATAATTAAATTATTGTCTAGAGTACTTAACAATGAAGTCTTTCCAATCTTTGGAACTCCATATATAATTAAGTTTTTAGGATCTTGCGTTACTTTTGGTAGCTTTGTCATTGGTAATGTGAAAGTTTCACTCATTACATTATAAATTTTTGATTTGTTTGAGTTTTTTCATCTTTTTCATCTGTTTTTACATCTAAAATCCAATTAGGACTCTTATACTTCTCATAATCATAAATTTCATCGGGTAAAGGTAATTCTTTAAATAAGCCAATCTTACCATAGAAGCTACAACCAACTTCAACATCAGCTTCTCCATATCTGTTTTTTAAGACAGACAGAACTCTGAAATTCCCAGCTAATTGTTTTATATCATAGCCCTTATAAGAAGCAAGTTTTTCTCTGAATGGGTTAAATAAAGAAATAATTACTTCTGCATCTTGGGCTGGAGCACCAGTATCTTTAGTATCATCGATTCTCATATTATTTAATCCTTCCTTTCTCCTGTCCATTGATGTAGAATTTCTATTAGTTTGCATAATTACCACAGGACTAATTTTACACTTATTTCTCAATGTAACAAGATAAGCAGATATTAAATCCATTTCTTCTTTAAGAGAACGGCCATTACTTCTTCTTACTAATGATAAGTGGTCTATAACTACAGTATGAACTAAGTTTTCATTATTCATATGATATAGTTTTTGATGCTCATTTATTTGTTCAAAATAACCATCATTTTCAATTTCTTTCATTAGTATAGAATACAAACTATCAGCATTTAGAGATTTGTCATATACATGTACTTTGGATTCAACTTTCTTTAACCAGGGTAAACATTCTTTTACAATTTTATAGTTTTCTTCACTTAAAGTATAGTTTCTTTTACGACTAAGAAGTTCCTTAGTTGAAAGTTCTACTCCATATTTTTCAAAAATATAAAGACTCAAAAGTTTTGCATAAAGCATTTCCCCAGACATCTCTAAAGAAAAATAAGTACATTCATAATTATCATCATCAATATGCTCTTGTAAAGGTCTGAAAATATAAGAATACAACACTATGCTAGTTTTCAGTTTTGTTATCGTTAGGTTTTTTATCCTAACTTCTATAGTTTCTTATTCACTATAGCTCAGCGTACCTTTTCACCTACGACTTTACGTTTAGGTGGAAACCACTCTTGGAGATATTTTATTCTGATTTCTCAGGTTCAATCTCTACGCGTTGCGGTGATTCAGATTCTTTAATTTCTGAATTTACCTCATGATCAGCATCACAGCCTTCCATGATTTTGGTTTCTAATAATCTATCCGATTTCTCGTATAGACGGCAATATTCTAAATATTTTTCATATTTTCTTTCAAGATAAATTGTGGAGTTAGAATACAAATATTTAGCAAGTTCATAACCATTTTTTCCACATACAGAAAATAGCTTAGTTATTTCATTTGAAGAGTCTTTATTAGCCTTCTCAAGTACATAGTTAAATTTTAGAGGTAGATATTTTTGTATAGATGTCAAGAAATCTTCTGTGCCAAGAACTGAGACATGCGGCTATGTATGTTCTTTATCACACCAACTTAAACATCCATCACCATCCCAATATCCTCTAATAAAGTGTTTGATCAAATCGGGAGATTTGAATATAGAACTATCTGGAAAAACTATTGTTAGCGATTTTTTAGGAGTACAACCTAAACTATTTAAGGTTTGCCATAAATGTTTATTAGTTACCACCCATCTACATCTTTTACAAATAGTTGTTCCGCACTTAGTTTCAGAAATTTTAACAATATTCTTAGAATGCTTCATAAAAATATTAAACTTTTCTAAGTGTGTAAAATCTCTTCCTTTTAAAGATAATTCTAATCCATATTTTGGTTTTGTGTTTGGGTTTAGTGGTCTGGAATCTAAATATCCATCTGCATACCAAAAACCTAACCAATAAGCTTTCTCCTCTGTATCTATAGAATCAAACATAGTATCATCAAATAATAATTTATTTTGATGATTAATTACTTCATATCCTAATTCCTTTAGTCTATTTGATAAGGCATTTCTATCAATTTTATATTTAGAAGCAATTTTAGTAATACTTGGATGATTTTTATAATTACTAATATATTCTTCTACTGCTAATTTTAATCCTTTTATAGAAGAAATTTTTGCTCCTTTATATATATGATAACCAAGTTCTTCTAATCTATCGGAAAGAGGCTTTGTACTTGCTAATTTTAATTGTAATCTAATTTCTGTCAAAGTTCCTTCTCCATTCAGGAATCTTTGTACACCAAAATCAATTTTTTCTTGTTCTGTCATAAAATTTAAAAATTAATATTTTTACTAAAACTGGTATAAATATAATAATAAATTTTATCACATCCAAACTCTTAAAAATATTTATTCAATCACCTGTTCCAGTAGGACTAAATACAAGGGTGTAGGTTCCTTGAGTGACTCCATCAACTACTTCCTCAAGTTTAGGAAGTCCCATAGAATACCCCCAATTAGTGCCTTCTCGACCTGTTTCAATTTGATGCAATAAAGATTCAGAAATCACAACAATTTAACTGTATCATAATTAATATTAGTTGTATCTCCATTCTTTAATGCCTCCAAATCAATCCAAGCTTGATTAATCACAAAATTAGCAAGAGTTTGGTTAATTATATTATTTTCTTTGCCCCACTTTACCAATTTAATAATATGATTATGTGTTTCTTGGTTCCATCTTATGCTACGACCGTACCGAAAGTAACAATCTTCTAAAGAATCAAACTTTCGTGCAACTGATCTTAGTGGTACAATAGAGCCTTGAATATTGCCAAATTGAGGATATTCTTCAAATAATTCTTTTCCCATTTCAAAAGAACTTTTATAAAGATTCTTTATAAAATTCTTATTAAAAGGTATTTCATATGGATCAAAGCTTTCTCCAGATTTTGGGCAATGATAAGATTTAAGGATAATTCCTTTTTCTTGTAAAGACAGAATAACATCTCTTATATTAATATCACATTCATGCAATGATTCAATATATTTTTGAAATATATCTTCATTTTCTTCTTCTTGTAACATTAATAAAGTTCTAATAAACATTAGTTCATTACTTGTTATCTTATACTTACTAAGAATAGAAATTTCCCCTTCTAAAGTTAATATTAAATTTTTCAAAACAGTTATTTACTATTATCTCAAGAAATAACTGTAATATTAGTATTACTCTTTCGAGTCGTAGTCAATTACATAAGGTTGCATAAACTATTTTATGAGTTCATTTGCTCTTTCTTGCATTTGTGTCAAATTATATTCATCTCCTCAATGAGAAAATACTACTAGTTTTCCATCTTTTTCCTTAATATCAGCATGTGTTAACTGATTTATTAAATTCATTAACACATCTAATTCTATCATACGTTCGTGTATTATATTAAAATCTAAATTGAAATTGTTTAAGTGTCTTTCTATAAGGTTGAGGTTCTTTTCCTGCTAAAACATCTTTTAAACCTTGCTCGTCGATAGTAATATAATCATTATTAGGATGTCCCTTTCGAAACCATTCTAATTCCACTGTAGAGTCTATAACAAGATTAAATATCTCAGCAGTTTTGTCTTTTTCAAAGCGAATACAACGACCTCTACGTTGAACAGCTTTAATTTCAGATGAATCTAAACCTAAAATAATACCTACGTTCAATCCTTTTAGATCTGCACCTTCGTTGAGTTTAGAACATGAATGTATTAAGCCTGTTTTAGCATCATTAAACTCCTCAAGATTGGCGCGAGCTTTCTTTTTGCTATCCTTGCCTGTATATACTTGTCCTCCCATTCCAATAGATTCTGCCATTTTAATATTATTAGAGAAAGTAATTATTTTGAAATTACTTCTTGCTTCAATAATTTGCCTGGCTATTTCTATCTTTTTAGGATGATTATTAATATAAGCTTTACGTTTTTGGATAGACCTCATAAAGTTCATTGAATGAAACTTTATATTTTTAAGAACATTTTTTCGTTCTTCTTGAGAACCTCGTGGACATAACTGATCTCTATAATCATTTTGAGCTATATAACCTTTTGGACCAACCATACTCATGGCTAGATTCCAATTAAAGTTAAAAAATTCAAAGGATGCTACAAAAGATTTATTATACTCTTTATAAGTATCAATATCCTCTGTTTTTAGAATAATTAAATATTCTCTATAATCAGCAATCCAACGATTTATTTTAGCTTCAAGAAGACTAATCTCATCAATTACCGGACAATATCTAGACATAAGTTCATGCTTTCCATCAAGTCTTTCAAAAGTAGCAGTTAAACCAAGTATATATTTGTATTTAACTTGTTTAAAAACTTGAGAAAAAGTTGATGCGTTGTATCTATGGCATTCATCTAAACACAAAATGTCTACACTCCATTCATGTTTAATTACGGTATTAATTACTTGAACATCTGCTGTAAATTCCATTCCCCAAGCATCTAATTGCATTCTCCATTGATTCTTTAAATTATCAGTAGGCACTACAACTAAGATTCTCATGTTTGGATATTTATCAATTACAGATTTTAAACATTTAAGAGCTGTTGTGGTCTTACCACATCCAGTCGGTTGAACTAAAGTCCCCCTACATTTACTTTTTATCCAACTTACTCTTGAAATTTCTTGTCTTTCGTCTCGCGTCATATAAATTGATTAATTAAAGCACATAATAGAGCTACTAAACTCTCAAAGTTATAATATATATACGAGATCATAAAGTCTAATCTTCAAGAATAATACCTCTACTTTCAGCAGTTAATCTCAACTGTCTCAAGTGTTCTTCCCATTGTTCTGCATGATATTGTACTTCATTTTCCAGACGAAAAAGTACTTTATTACGTAATGTTATAAGCTGATCAGTAGTTAATTCAGAATACTTTTTAGGTTTCAAATTAACCATTGCACGGAGTTCACTGAAATTAAGTCCTCCAGGTTTTACTGTTAGTCTAACAGTATTCTTAATATTAAGACGTTCTTTAATTACTTCTAGCTTACTACGAGTATTTCCATCTTTATCCTTTTCTTCAAAATCTTTCATTTCTGCTGGTGTAAGATATACACCCATATTCAGAATAAAACTAAATGTTATATGTTTGTTATCAACGAAACCAAGTCCGTCAAGACATCCATCCAACACATCATTTATTGAAAGCCTTTCAAATTCTCTAGGAAGACCGCCTGTGCATGCGGCAATAGAAATATTTTTATACTCTTTAGATGGAAAATCTTCTTTGTGGGCATTCAAATATCCGCGAAGATCTTGCAAATACAAGTGTCTAGGATATGGTTTTCCATCTGCACAAATATCTCCAGACTCTAACTTACGGAGGAATAATTCAATATTACATTTCTTTCGTTGTTCACTAATAATATCCAAAAGAACATATCGTCCTGGATTTAATTTATTAGTGCTGTAAAGCATTGAATTACAATGCTGATAGAACTGATTAAGTTGCTCTGGGGTTGCATCTATAAGTCGAATTTCTTCTTGTGTTCCATCCAATTTTCGTGCAAATTTCCATACAAAAGTCTTAACATCATTATTCTTAGCATCAATTGCATCCTTAAGTTTGTCTCCTACTGTTGTCATGTTATATTATTCATATTCTAAAAATTAAATTAAGTTACATCTAAATTATAAACTTGTGTTCTTGATCTTTAGGTTTTTCTATGAACTTAATAAACTGAATGTCACTATATCTGTAAGGAATCATTTTAATTCCATTAAACCAAGTATCAACTCCAGCTTTTATTTCAAAAAAACTTAAATATCCGACTTCACCAATCTCAATCTTACGATGGTCCCAATTAGGAAAACGCTTACACATAACATATCTAGTTTCAGCAATTACATCTTCTTCTAGACATTCAAAGACATATGTAATATATCCTAATCCATCTTCTTCACTAGCCACTAATTTTGCTAGAATAGTCACAGTTGATTTTAAATTTTTTAATAATCCTTATAATAGATACATCCATATGCCGCAAAGTTAGAAAGGCACTTTTCAATACCTTTAAAACATGGATACCTTTTGCAGGTTTTGCATTTTCTATTAGGATATTTTAATTTAACACCAAACTTATCTTTTGTTATTCTTATTGGATTCATTTAAAAAGTAATACTAATAATAAACTAGCACTAACAGTAATTCCACCAACTTTCCAAATGAGTAAAGATTTATTCCTTTTTTCAAGAGATTCATTTAGAGATCCATTCCAATTCTTATACAAATTAATTTGTGCTTCTTTGATTGAATTAGATTGCATAAGTAATTCGTTATTTTCTTTATAATTACTTATTTGCTCTTCAAGTAATTTATTCTCAACTAAAAGTTTGTGATGCTCTGCAAAAATAAGATTAGTCTCCTTTAATTGTTTCCGAGTTAAATAAACTATCGAATCGTTGTTTATTGGAGTTAAGGTAGTCAATGAAAAAGATGTAGTCGTTGTCAATAGTATTATTGATAATAGTACTAATAGTTTCCTTAAAAGTCTTTTCATTTTCTTTTATTTTAATATTTATTAAATTAATCTCTTTATTTACAGAATCTCTTTTAATTTCTATAGAATTAACTCTTAATTCTAATGAATCTATAGTTTTATATTGGCCAGTGACTACATATTTTGGTTTAAAAAATAAAACTATTAAACCAATAATTACTAAAAGTACTATAAATAATTTTATTGCTTTCCGCATTTATTCCAGTAATCAAGATACTTTTGAACATTATCAAGATATTTAGGATTATTTTTCAAGTTTTCAACTATTTCTTTTTCAGTGTCAGTAAAATTTTCTTTTACTTTTTCCATTTCTTTATTTTTTATATATCGAGCTTTAGCATCTTTATATCCCTTAATAAATTTTTCAGGGTTAGCTTTAATATATTCAATTTCTTGATAAAGATAGGCTTTTATAAAAATATCATCAATTTGTCCTGGATGTGCTGAATAGATAACAGGTCTTGAATTTTCTGCACGATTAAGCGCTTTAAGAGATCCTACTTTTTCATCAAATTCATCTATAGGATTACAAATAGAAACCCCTATTTTTAATCCTGCTCTTACAAAACCAACTGGAGTATATCCTTCTTCATTAATTTGTACTACGACTGGGTTGTTAGACTTTTCATCCTTTAAAAGCACTTTAATACCTGCAACTATAAAAGGATGCTCTTTACCAGAATAGTCAATAATTTTACCTTTTGCTAATAGCTGTTTGTCCATTTTTTCTTGATTTTTTAATTCTTGGTTCATGTATCTTTAAATTCATTTCTTTTATAAATTCTTCTGGAACTCCAATTAAATTAATTTCTTTCTCTATTATAAAGTCTTCTTGTTTTTTAAAAATATTTTTCTTTTTAATAGGTAATTGTTTATTACTTCTATAAAATTTACTTCCTAATATACAATACCCATATTTCCAATATTTGTATAAACAAACTTCATAAGTAAATGAAGAAGATTTTTCTACTAAAGTTCCTTCAAAATCATAAAATTCTTTACCTCCAAAAGGGTCTTTCATTTGGCGTGTATGTTTTTCCATTATACACATATTTAGCTACAACATTAGTACAAATATTAGTCCTTTTGTCAACTTGATAAAAAGAATTTAAAATATTTCCAATGTGAGACATCCAACAAGTAGTAGAATATGTAGTATGAGGAAAACGATTATTTTTCTTCAAATAAACAATAAGCTTAGCTATTACTGGAATCTCTTTATGAGGAATAGCACCAAAATGCATTTTTCCTTTATGAAGATTTCTTTGGATACGCGCAGCTTTCTTTTCTTGTTTACTTTTAGTCCAAACACTTTTATCCCTTGGCACAGCATTTTTAGGATGCATTCCAAGAGCAATCATAAGCGAATCATCATGTAAGTCAACCCATTTGTTTTCATCTTTCTTAGATGCCCTAACAGGGATTTTTTCAATTTCTCTATTCATTTTTACTTATTCTTTAAAATATTTTTAATTTCTTTCTTTAATAAAAAAGTATGTATTATTGTAACTAAATCTTTATAATCATTCTTAAGATTACTATATTTAGTTTCTAAAATATTAATTATATCAATTAATGGGCTTTTAGACATTTTTTAAGTCCTTCATAATACAATATACATTGGAATTAAACTAATTAATACACTAATTAAGGCTAGTACAGCAGCAACTTCAAAAGAACGTCTTTTGTCATTTCTTATACTAGACCAAGCAATGGCTAAAACTACATAAAGATATAAAGCACAAAATAGCCACATTCCAATAAATCCAATTAAGTTCATACTATTATTGACTTTTTAATCTTCAAATATTATATCAGTACATTCTAAATTCTTTATACTATCCTCAACTTTAAATACCCAGAAGAAATGTTGTAATTCATGAATATATTTAATAGTTCCAAGGAAAGAAGATGGACCTAAATAAAATATTTCATATAAATTTAATTCTCGATTATAATATAACCTAAATAATTTATATTCATATCTATCTGTTTCATATTCTATAAAGCTGTTTTTCTTTAAAATTTCATTATTAATTAGTATGGGTTTAGTATCTTTATAATCTATATTAGTAATAAAATGGTGATCCTCAGCCCATCCAGACCAAAGAAACATATTTAATTCAGCTATTTGAACTGGTCCAAAATATTCAACCCAATCCCCAATTTTCAAATCAGTTGCTTTCATAATCTATTATTTATCACATCACATAGCGTAACAGCGTTGCCATGCATATCCGTTTTCCTTATTAGCTTTTCACACTCCTTGCTAAACCCACAATCCTTGCAGCTCTCATCAAAGTAGTTGGTCACGCATTCTCTTTGTAGGCGTTGACGGATTACTTGTTTGTTTGGTTGGTGTTTAGATTTTAATACTACAAGTTCGCAGTCTAAACGATTTATCTTTCCTTGAAGGTCTCTTTCAATACCCTCATGGTAACAGTTGGTGATACGATAGGTAATTACCATAATGAGTACGATAGCTGTCACCATTACTATACTACACACTAAATTCATACCATTACCCATTTTGCTCCTCCTTTACCGCTTCTCTTAACTCTTGTAATTTCTTATTATAAAATTTATTATAACTTGAAATGAGGCTTTTACATAATTCCATTATTGCAGAGTTTGTTTCATTTGAAGGATAGTTTATGGGTAGTATAGGAATTTGTTTGTGTTTGAAACAATGCTCAAGCCCGTCTCTCCATTGGAGTGTGATTTCCATAGATGTAAGGGTATCTGTTTCTATCCCTTTTAAAACGCTATGCAGGGCATTTATTTGTGTTTCGGTTTCCTTCAATATGTCAACTATATTGGCTATTTGTTTTATATTTTCCATTATTCCTCCATTTATATTAACCAATTAATTCTTTATTTCTTTCTATTATTTCATCGAAATTTTTAAATCCAAAATATTCAGCAATAAAATCCCTTTCATACCAAAGAAAGTCATTTAATTCACCTACTTCAATACCATCAGGATAAAGTTCCTCAATATATTGTTCAAGGTCTATACATTCATGATATTTTAATTCATCTAAAGTATCTCTCCCTCCAGACCAAGCATGGAATTCAAATAAATTTTGATTATAAATTACTTTCATATTTTATTATTCCTCTTTTGTTTTGGTGTACATATTCCCGTTTTCTATCATAATTATAGCATTCAGGGCAGTAATGATGATCATCATCTGTGATAAGCTAATCATGCCCTTCGGCCGTGTATATTGCATCACCTTTGGAAAACTATACATTGTAGTCGTCATCCGATTCGAACCCACAACCGCATCTGTCACAGACTAGCCTGTATAGCGTTGTTATTTCTTTTTTTTTATCATATAATTTTCTTGCAATGTTCAACATCTATCAATCTATAAATATGCTAAATACTGGTTTTTCTAATGGTTTATTTCCATTAAACATTGGCTTTCTACTCCAGGTATACTTGTGATATCCATTTGATATACAATACTCGCCATATAAAAAATAACCAGCTTTATGTAATGCTTCAAAAGCAGCATTCACCTCAACACCGTGCACTCTTATATCATTTTCGTCACGGTATTCATAGCATATTGAACCGTTTCTTAAATATAAGCCATTATTATCATCTCGTATTAAAAGTCCTTGTTCTTTTTCCATTCGTTTAAGTAAGACTTCAATAAACTCACGGACAACATTATCTCTAATCTCTGTAGGGACTTTGTAATCATTTACTGGAATACCATAGTTTTCTTCAGTACTATTTTTACTAATCTCTTTTGTCATTTTTTCAACTGTATGCGCAATGTGTACCTGTATAAAACGATAAGCTTCAAGCATACTTTTAAATCTTGCATTCTTTATTTTCTCATCGTTTGAAAGTTCAAGTGAATATTTTATCTCTGATTCTAGATAACGCATACCTCCATCTAAGAATCCAAGTAGATAATTAACATCAATAAAATCTTTCTGATTCTTCATAATTTTCAATCATTTGTTTTTCTCTTTTATACTCGGCTTCTAACTCCTCATTCAGATAATAATCATTGTCATGAGTAACAGGAGAAAGTTTAATTATCCATTCTTTATTCATCTCTTAACCAGTTTCTTATATAGAACGGTAATAAATCAAAAAAATCCTCTTCATCTCCTTTATACAGTTCAAAATTATCATAATGAGCTTCCATTCCATCATCATATGCTGATAGAAAGATACATTTATTCTTTAACCATTGTACATACACTGTTTTACCAAAGTAAGCACCATCACTATATTTTTTAGGATAAAAGTAAGTGTATGCTCTTTTATCAGGACCAAGATCTTTATCTTTAGATGTTTCCTCCCTAATATACCATTTATTTAATTCCATGCTTTCTTATCAAAATCATTAATACATTCTCTTAAACTTTCTTCTAGATTTGGTTTATCAGAAGACTTAAATCTCAATAATTCTTCTTCTACAAATGTAGTCCAAGAAGATACCTCTACTGATATAACACGTTTACCTGATTTAACTATATAAATATAGTGCCCATCATAACCTGTAATAGGGTGATACATTATAGGATAAAAATACTCAAGGAATTGCAATGCATTATCTTTACTATGGTATATATACTTATACCATTTATTTAAAGTTAATTGGGTCATTTCTATAAATATTTTCAATTATAAAATTCATAGCGATACCAGCACCCCAGAAGAAAGCAATGTTTGCTTGTTTTCCTCTAATTCAAATTGTCCTCGAAGTTTATTAAACTCCGTTTGCATATATTCTTTGTATGCTCCTTTTGTTTCTAAGAAATCATAAAAAGCATGATCCGTTTCTCTTTCTACCATATTATATAATAATTGTCCAAGCCTCTAAAACATCTTTAAGATTATCAAATGGAAAAAATCCATATCCATTATCACCATAAGTAACGCCCCAAGAATTTCTTAGAGCAAATCCTTTATTATCAAAGCCAACTAATGTAACGGCATGTCCTCCAGTGCAATCTTCTCCATGGTATTTTTCCCAAAAATTATCTCTAGCTGTATTATAAACAGGTAAAGCAATAAGAACTGGACCATTAGCTAGAATAGCATGTTTAACAGAATCAATATTACCTACCTTAGCAAAAGATTTTATAAAATTGTCTTTTTGAGCTATTTCAAAAGCGTCTCTTGGAGACATTCCGTCAATGTTTTTGTATTGTCTTTTATTATAAAAATAATCAAGACCATTTTGCCATCTTTTACCTTGACCTCTAAAAAGATAATCACACATATTAGATACACACACCGATACACATATACCTCTGTTTCCCTGATCACATGGAGAATCCATTTGATTTTTCATATCATATTTAGAAGGTAATGTTGTTTTAGGAGCAACATATTCGCTAACTCCCCTTAAATCACTTTCAATATATCCGTACATTACTTCTTAATTGGTTTAATTTTAATTACACAAGTATCTGTGTTTCTAAAGGTAGTAACAGATACATTATAATCTAAACTATCATTTATAGTTTTCCAATAAAGATAAGTACAAATAATAGTAGAATCTCCATTTCTTACACCACGTATACAAGAGTTATTCCATGTTGTATATTTTGGTAAAGAATATCCTATAGCACTATCAATTTCATGTTGAGGATTTATAGTTTCCTTTAAGTAATACCTGTAGTCAGATTTATATGAATAATTAACTCTATTACAAGCACTAATTACGGTTATTCCTATAAGTAATAAAAATATTTTTTTCATACTTTAAATTTATTTTCTACATCAAGTCTACCACCTTGCCAACAATTTTGAATGTTCATACTAAACCATCCATCATCTTTAGTTCTTACAAACCAAATGATATCATCATCAAAATCAGGGATTGAACATCCTACAAATAAATCAGTATCACCAGAATATAAATAACCAGCATCTTCTTTTATATGATTTTTCCAAACTTCATATAAAGATAACTTATGCTCTGGTTTTCTTCTCTCCTTAAATGTAGAATATTCATAATCACTATCATACCAAGCATCAAACATTATAGTTTTAGCTTCTTCTGGTTTTATGATTCTAATAACTTTAGCTTCAAATTGACGAGCTCGTGATATTTTACCATCATCATAAAAGTTATATATCTTATTTAATTCTGGTTTCATAACATTATTGCTTGGAATTTTCTTTATATCTTTTAGCACTATTAATATAGTTGGTAATATCGTTAATCAAATTAGCATAATCTGTTGATGACATTTCTTTATTTTCTATTTTATCTTTGGAGGTTGATGTTATAATTTTTTCTCCGTCTTTATATAAAGAACTTTCTATCAAATTACCTTTTTCATCCCAAAATTCATATAATCCATCAAATTTATCATTAACATAATTGCATCTATATTTTAATTGACCATTTGCATACCAACCTTTAACTAATCCATTAAGTTTATCATTTTTAAAGTTACTTATTTGATATAAACTACCATCATCATACCATTCTTTATATGTTCCATTAACTTCGCCATTTTTATAATAACATATACTTTTAGGCAGTCCGTTTTCATGCCATTCTTCAACTAACCCATCATACATATTATTTTTAAAAACAAGTTTACGTGATTGTCTACCATTCTCATACCAATCCTCATATAATCCATCAGCATTTCCATCTTTAAAGAAATGCCTAGATTTAAGACGGCCATTTTCATACCATGATTCGCTTAATCCTTCGAGTAATTCATCATCATTCAAATTATATGATTCTTTCAAATTTCCGTTATCATAATATTTACGAATGTGTTCTTTAATTTGTCCCATAATTAACGATACATTTTATTAAGATGTAATTTCCTATATATTATTCCTTTATAAAATTTAGGGAATTTATCTATTTCCTTGTGAAGACTCGTGTAGACATTGTATCATACTTATCTTTTTGCTTATAGTTTTTGATATTATAACACTGTTTAATTACAATTTGAACATCAATAGCAGATACGTTATTTTCAATTATAATCTTTTTATATTTATTTACAATTCTATCTGCTTCATTGCACCAATAATTACTTAACATAATTAATCCATTGCTTCTATTTGAGTCATTAATTTTTTTATTTTCTCAGTATAGTTATCATCCTCTGCATAAGGAAGCTTTTTAAGAAATTTAATATAATCTGCATCTCCACAGTATTTACTTTCTACCCAATCTCTATAAGCTATTATAGATTCCTTCCATGTAGTAAAATGATAATATCTTTTATTCTTACTATCATATAATCCAAATAGATTATTATATTTCTTACATAATTCCGATGAAAACCAACCTGTCTCATGCGCGGATATTGCATATGCTACATCTGGATATTTTACACCAAGAACTAATAAAGCTTCATAAAGATTCTCTTCGGGTCCTTTTGAAAATAATTCATTAGGATTACTACATAACTCTCCGCCTACTATAAAGACAGTATCTTTAAGTTCATTATTATTGTCCTTATGCACATAAATTGTCCCATATGCGAACATATATCCTGTAAACAATCCGATTACAAGAAACAAAAATACTCTTATCCTTTCGATTTTAGTCATATTTTAAATAATATTTTGTATCTTCTTTCTTTTATTTCTCCATCCTCATAATAATTATACCATAATAATATATTTATATGCATTTCTTTCGTAGTATAACTAATATAAGGTTTATAATAAAATATTATAATGAATAATATTATAGTTATTATCATATTCTTTGAGATGCTTTTACTGCTAATTTATCACATTTATTATTCCATTTAATTTCCTTAGTTTCGTCTTTTTGATGTCCTTTTATATGTTTAAAATTTATATCTGGACATAATTCAGAAACTCTTTGAAATTCTTTATCAAATAGATTCCATAGTTTTATATTCTTTTTTCTTTTCCAACCAAGTATAGCACATCCTATACAATACATACTATCAGATATAATATCCAATCTATCTATTGGCTTTTTTATGCATTTTAAGCCATAAATAATTGCCAACATTTCCATTTGATTATTAGTAGTATGTTTTACATTTTTAGAATATTCTAAAATAGGTTCATAATTTTTTAAAAAAATAAATGCAAAACCCCCAGAATCTCTAGAAGAACTATATGCTCCATCAGTTACTAGAGTATACATATTTATTCATAAAACATTTAATAAGATTTTTAATTTCTTCTCCTGGATTATCAATTTCTTGAAAGTCTTTTACTTCTTGACTAAATATTCTACCAAAACAATCTAATGCTATATAATAACCATTGTCTTTATGTAAATTTTGTGAATTATTATTCCATCATAAATATCTTTTTCAACAATAAGTATTGGTTTAAACTAATCTTGATGTTCAATATTATTATATACTTCAGATCTATGATACCACTTTCCTAATTCTTTTTAGTTTCTTCATATATTTGATTTTACTTTTATTTCTTTAAATTTATTCATAGCAGAAGACATTCTAATATCATGAACCATATTTTTTAAATTATAATCTGTATTCTCAATTATATAACAATTTTTTTCGTTCATTAAATCAGAAATATCCTCATCATAAGATTTTTGAACATATTTTAATGCTTTGTAGTCTTTATCACAATTTGTAGTTTCATATCTTTCTTTTAATTTATTTATCCAAAATTCTTTCATTTTTAAAGAAGGGTAGATTACTACAAAATCAATATTTCTTCTATTTAATTCCTCTCTTACTAATTTATGAGAAGAAATAAATACACAATAATTTTGATTACTTAAATTTTCAGCTACATTGACGTAGACTTTATACCAGTCATTTATTCGTTTTTCATTTACATAAAAACTGCTACTTTCTAAATCAACATAATCTGAATAATTACAGGAAGTTTTTCCTATCCCCGGATATCCTACTATAATCATATGTTTAAAGATTAAAAAAGGTGAAATCCATTTCTGAATTCCACCTTTATATTACAGACAACAAGATTTCTACATTCTTTTTAACCTCCATTGAGAAATCCTACTAATAGAGGAGTCTATTATTTATTTACTTAGTAAAAATAAATTTGCTGTATGTTGTCTTATTATTTATTCATCATTTTACGCCAATCTTCTTCTATATTAGCTTCAGATCTTCCATATCTAGATGAAAGAAGATTTCTATATTGTTCATATTCTTTTTTACTTATATAAAAAGCTAATCCATCAGAATTAAAACAATAAGTATTTGATATTTCTTTTAAATTGTGAAGAGGTTCTTTATCTACTTTAATTCTTAGCTTATTTATTTTTCTAAATTTTCTATTTGCAATAGTTTTATCTTTCTTATTAGAATCACTACCACAAATTTTAATAAAAGTATGATATTTACGACTTCGACTCATAATATTAAATGATTAAAAGAATTTTAAATTTTTTATCTTCCAAAAGGTTTAAGATTACCTTTTGGTCCAACAGATGGGGTGTAAGTTTCACCATTTAAAAGCTAAAAATCTGAATACTAGAAAGGAATTCCATAAAGCTATAGGGGTTCTACAGGATCATTTCTGTGTTGTTTATCACCTGTTAGATCATGTTGGCTAGATAATACATCTTGAGTTATATTATATAAAGATTTAATATCAGCTAAAGATTCCATCTACTTATAAGCTTTGTAAGCTTCCTCTGTTTGTCTTCCCCACAAACCATCAGCTTTTAATCCCAACTATTTTTGTAACTATTTAACAGCTTCTCTTGAATTGTAACCAGCTTTAGCTGCATTATAATCAAATATATTATTATACCCAGCTTTTTTGTAATTATTATAACTTTCAGTAGTTCCTATAACTTCACCACTGTTCGTTCTAATAGTTCCGTCAGAATAAGTTTTATACTCTCCAGGTAGGTAATCATTATTTTCACTATCAGTATAAATTACATCATGATCCCCCCCCACTACAACATACTACATAGGTTTCCAATTTCCCATAATTTTAAATTTTTAAGTTAATAATATTAGTACTTCCTAGTGATTTCGCTTCACTATCCAATAAATATTGTGTTCTATCAATTTGAACTAAGGAAGTAATTTTTTTAGCTAATTCTAGCTATTAATCAGTGTTAGGTTTCCAATGTTCTCCAGTTGCTTGCTATTCTTCATCTGAATCTCTTTCAAGAAGCCCTTCTAAAAAAGAGAGTGTTCCTAATCCGAAACCTAATTTATTTAAGTTTGCAATTTCAGAGGCTCTGATGAGAGTAGGAGACACTTTAAAAGTTTTATCAGGCATACTTGGAAAAAATCTATTACCAAATGGAATAAAATTATTCTTTAAACTAATTGTATTAGTATTGTTAGGCGTTATAGTAAATATTGAACTTTTACCACGTTCTTTAGCAACTTTTTCCGCGTATTTTCTAGTTATACCCTCTTTTACTCTATCAGCAAACATTTTTTCACCAACAGTTAATGCTTCTCTACCTTGTTTTTTAGCAGCTTTAGCTTCACTTTTTGTTATTTTTGCTAATGTTTTTGCACTCTTTAATCCTTTAGTAACTGGGAACAGAGCAGTGATTGCATCAAGACCTGCCTACGCATAATTTCCTCTTGAAAGAGATTGTATCATATCAGCAATTCCTAATGCGGTTCCTATCCCAGGTATTACATAAACACCTGCACCAAGAATATTAGAAAGGGACCTAATATAAGGATTAGTAATTCCAAATTCTTCAAGAACATTATTTATAACTCCGCTTACTAAACCAGATTCTTTAATATGCTCTCCTATAGATTGATTTTCTTTCTACTCACCCATATTACTTAATTGTTATTGTAGCAATTCGACCACTTGTATTATCTGTTACACCAGTACCAATACAATTCTCAACTATTACACCATTCTCTGTTAAGAAATCAGATACAATTTTTGCACGTTTTTCAGAAAGTTTTTTATTGTAATTAACTGCACCTTCTGGTGAAGCAGATCCTACAATACTTACCTTGGAACCTTTAGGAATCTTAGTCAATTCAGATTTAGCATTACTTGTAAGTTCATAAGAATTCTGTGCAAAGAATACAATAGTATTTCCAATTGTTTGTGTTTTAATAACTTCCTTAATAGTTTCTTTAGTTATTTCTTTAATAACTTCTTTAGGTTTCTTTTCTAATTCTGCTCTAAGATTATTAATTTCATCATTCATAGCTCCTATATTATAAGCTTTGAAAGAGTGGGTTCCGTTAGATGTCTTAAAATGATAAACATATCCAACCAACAAAGCAAGCTGTGCATAATTATTATTAAACTGAATCTTACCAGTTTTACTAAGATTCCAATACACAGCAGGATTTATTATAATTGAATGTGCTTCATTAATATTAAATGCAAAATTAAGTCCTGTTTTGGAAGAAAGATAATTAGAATGTTCAGGCCATTCATGTAGCCAACCTAAACCAGTTTCAGTATTTACTTCAAATTTATGAGGTTTAAATCCACAAAATAAATTAGTAAGATTAACAATCCCATTAATTCCAGTATTAATAGATTTAATCATAGTGATAGAATAATCTTTATCACCGAAATTAACTAAACCTTCTACATTCATTCCTACTACAGGATTAAAGTCCTTTTGTAGTTTAATTCCAGCAACCCCACTTAATGGAAAAACTGAATTAAAATCTAGGGGAGTTGTCACACCTCCAACTATACCAATAGAAATATTATCCAATACTTTAGCTTTTTCATATGCTGTCTGCGCGTTAGTAAAACTCACTAAGACAAACAATGAACTCATAATAAAAATAAATTTTTTCATAAACTTAAATTAAAAATTTCAGAATACTTGTGTTATGTTTCTATTTATCTTCTAAAACATAACAAAGAGAATATTCTATATTAACCTCAATAGAAATTGGGTTAGACCAGCTAACTATAAATAGACATTCTTTATAGTATATAAAAATTTTGCTGTAAGTATTCTTATAATATGTTAATGATCTAAAATCCCATAACCAAATCCAGGTCTAGTTCTTATATATTTTCCTGAACCTCCTAATTTTTTTCGTAAGTTTAAAACAGCCGAATCTACCGATCGTATAGATACCCTTTTAGTCCAAACAGCACTTATAATTTCATTTCTGTTAAACACTTTATTAGGATTTTCCATAAAAAATTTAAGAAGAAAATATTCCGTCTTACTTAAACATACTTCTGATTTATCTACCGTACATCCATATTCGTCTAAATATAATTCTATATTCTTAAAAGATAATTTATTCATCACTTTATAAACTGTAATAATCATTAAATTAGTATTTAAATATACTAAATTATTTGATAATTACAAAATAAACAAAATTTAATTTTTGTTAGTTTTAATATCATTTATCTTATTAGAAGGAATTGTCTTATCAAAATCAAAAGAAGATTTTATGTTTTTAGGTATAGACGTTATAAAATCATTAATTTCATTTTTATTTTCTATATTTTTTATCAAAAATTCACATAATTTTGATTGAATTTTATCAATATAATTTTCCATCATCTCAAGAGTAAAACCTATTTCGGCTAATTTATCAATATTAGTAATAAAAGAAGATTCTACACTTTTAATAATTTCCAATTTGTTTGTTAATATAGACTTGTTACTTTCATTTATAGCATCTGATACAACATGTATTGCTGTAGATTCCGCATATGCTTTAGAGGTAATTATTTCTGACTCTGCCTGAGCTGCAATAGTTTTCTTTTGCTTTTCTGCCTCAGCTCTAATAATATCCACTTCCTTCTCTTTTTTAGCGGGAACAATTAAATCAATAGTTAATTGATCTTCTTTAATTTCTTTCTCTTTACTAGCTAATTCTATTTTAGTATCTATAATCTTTCTATGTTCTTCAATTTCTTCAATAGTTTCTGATCTTTTATGGAAACAATAAAATAGAATCGCGGCTAAAATTAATGATGAAATTACAATATACATTTTTGTTTAATTTTTAAATTAATATAAAACTTTTACCATATTGAATAGATCTTGATCCATTATAGACAAGAATAATTCTTCTGCATTTTTTGGGGGCTGCGGTTTATTCTTAGTCAATAAAAAGCTAATTATAGAACCATCTAAACCTGACATATAAAAGAAATTAGGAGCAGTTGCAAAGTCTTCAAATTTTACGTGATTATCACTATAGTAATCATTAGGAATATCCCAAAGAATAATTTGAAATTTGTCAACATATTCATTACTAAACCCTGCCTCTTTTAATCTTTTAATAGCTAATTGAAAATTGGTATCGCTTGCTCCATGATGTTGAAATTCTCCGTCACTTAAACATAATATGCCATCAGGAAATTCACATTCAGGTACACCTTTGTCTTTTAAATCAATAAACATATCAATTACAGATTGAAAATTAGTACCTGCATAAGATTCACAGTGGTCATTAAGATATTTATCAACAGGGTTTTCACCTTTCCATTTATGAAGTTTACAACCGTCTGAAAATTCAGCGAATGTTCCAGAAAAATAGCCTTCAAGAAATTCAGAAAAGAATAATGCCATTGATTTAGCAATACAATTAGAGGATACTTTACACCCTCTAGCTTTTGCTGACATAGATCCAGATGTATCACGAACTACTAAAAGTTTAGAATGCTCTTTTACGCCATTAACTAACTGAGCAAACTGAGCATTAATAGTTTTCTCTTTATAACTTTCTAAACGATTAAATTTTCCATCAAATGGAGTAAATAATTCAAATACATAACCTGTAAATTTAGCTATAGGTTTATTTGAAATCCATTTAGTATATTTATCTATTAATTTGTGATTTTCTAAAAATTTAGAATTTACAAGTAAAGATAAGGCTCTTCCTGCAATATTATCAAAATTAATAGAATTATACAATTGTTGAGAAATAAATTGTTGCCATTCATGTGCAACACCTTCAGATTTAATTTTACGATAAGCTTTGTAAGCAAGTTTTTTATCAATATTTGGAGAAAACTTTTGAGCAAGCCACCTACCAATTATAGTATCTGCTTCCGATTCAATTGTATTACAATGTTTATTAGTTCTAATAGTAGGTAAATATTTTCTTACTAAATGGGTTGTTTCTGAATTTTCCAATCCTGCAGATAAAACTAAAAATAAAAAGTTCCAGTCTAATTTTCGATTATTCCAACCATGATATTGTAAATCTAGCGATAACATCTTAAATACATCTTTCCAAGAACCAGCAGCAATAAACAAAGGTAAATTAACTTTAAATGTCTTAGGCTGATGAATTGCCAACCATAACATTCTCATAATACTTTCATTTTTTAATCCCTGCCCTTTTTGAGTATTTAATTTTTCAACTTTATTTTCTATAATTACTTTTGGTTTACGAGTTATTAAACGAAAATAAAGTATTAATTTAACACACATTATTGGATCTAAGCTCCATAAAAGACTCATATCTTTAGCCACTTCAGAATAAGGACGAGGATTCTTAAAATAAGAAGCTGCTGCAAAATTATCAACAAAATCATTTCCACTACTATCATATTTTTTAGCACCTTCATATGATTTTGTTTCAGAAGACATTTTTAACGCTTGTTCTACAAATTGATTCTTCATGAGAGAATCTACCTTCTTTTGAAACTCCATAATTTAAAATTTTTGATAACTTCCATCTTCATATATTACTTTTATAAGTCTATGACCTTTCGGTTCTAAAACATGTTTAGGAATATAATACATAAACTTTGTTCTACCATGTTTTAATACAAACTCTTTAACTACAACTGTTTTAATTAATTCTTCATAAGGTTGCAATTGGTCAAAATAATATTCTACTTCAAATACCATACAAACTATATCAATAGAATTATTATTTTCAACTGTACATTCAATATAAGGTCTATTATTTGGATCATAACATCCTCTTTCTTGTACTATTCTTTGTGAAAACATATTAATACTTATAAGTATTAACAATAAAATAAAACTAATCTTTTTCATAATTTTAATTAATAAAAAACCTATCCACCTTTTCAAGTGGGTAGGTTAAAAATATGACAAAAACAAAAGAAATATATAATTTAGTAGCCCGAGAGGAACTCGAATCCTCATATTCTTTACAGAATGTAGCATTTTAAGTGCTATGTGTCTACCTATTCCACCATCAGGCCTCCAATAAATTACTTAACAATATAAATCGTTATAAACTTCTTTTAAAAAGTCATCAATTAAATCATCTCTGTAGAAACAATCAACACCATGTTCAAATTGAATATGTCTAGCCAAGTCTCCATATGCAAAATCAACATAATTAAATATTTTCTGTCCCTTTCTCCAATCTTCTGGAAGATTCTCAAGATTATTAAAAATTTCTTCTTTAAATTCTTCAAATTTCATAACTTTTCTTTAATATTATTTCTTTTTAAATTGAGCATATGTATGATTAAGAATTACTGGTTTGTTGTTTTGCCAATTTAATAAAAGAGTTCCATCTTCATTAAGAATTTGAATCTTGCAGAATGAACATCTCTTTTCAACAATAATACCTTCTTTTCCTAAATCATCTTTATGTGTACTTGTAATAATTACATGATCACCTTCATTGTAAAGATTTCTTAACTTCATAATATTTTATTTTTAATTAGTAAGTGTATAGAGAATCGAACTCTATAAAGAACCATCACACCTAAAAATAAGAAAAGCCATATTGCTTTTCTTATAACATCATTAATTTACATTAGACAGCAGGAATCATACCTGTAGGTGTTAAAGTATTACTTTTACACAACTTGTCAATATACCAGTTAATAAATTTTTTTACCTTTTTAAACATAACTAAAAAATTTTAAAATTAAACATTAAAGGTAAGTTTATATCTCTATAAATAATAGATATAAACTTACCTATTATTTATAAATCATAACTAATCTCATTCCATTCTTCCACAGTAGGATTGAACTGAATAAAATTCATAATTTTATTACCGTTTTCATCATATCCACCCCCAAAATGAATTGTATAAATATAACGATTGTTTGGTTCAAATTTTACTCCAAAAGGTATATAAAGTTTTGAAAACTCTGTATCTGAACCATATAAATAAACCCCATTCTGCTTGATTTTGCAAGAAACCTCCAAATAAGACTGCTTGGCTATATTGGCCTGAGCTATTGTCTTTGTCTCTTGATTAGTAACATCCCACTTGGTCAGTGTCTGTGGTATAATCATTGTAGGGCTTTCAATTGTAATTGGCAAAATAGTATCATTCGTTACACAAATATTTGTGTCTTTAATTAAAGTTAATGAAGAGTTTAATAAGCTATTTAATTTCCAATCAGAATTTTTTGGCTTACTGTTAGGGATAGTAAAAACTCCACTTGTAATTATATTACAAAGTTTTATACTTTCTATATAGACTTTTAAATTAGCATTTTCAGTTGTAGCTTTAAATACTATATTAGAAAGAATATGATTAAAATTTAATTGTACTTTTCCAGAATTACTTGTTTGATCTTTTTTTATGGCATACATTGCATCAACATTAGTTAACCCAGTACCAGAATAGTCTCCATATTCATCTAATGTTATGTATGAAATTTCTTTTTTATCTCTTGTAATATTCCAAGAGTAAGTCATAGTAGACGGTGTGGGGCCTATTGCATAAAAATCAAGTGATTCAGTAGGCCAATAATGTATATCATTAGTATCTGCATAATTCCACATTAAATTATCATACTTAATACGTATTCCACCTAAATTATCTGCACTTGAATTTTCTACAGGTTCACCCATAAAAAATGTTGAATCTTTTGTAAGTGCCCATACAACAAACTCTATATTAGTTAAATTGGAAGAATTAATAAGAGTAGCACGTGTGGTTGTCAATACGTTAAATTTAATAATGTTTTGATTAATGAGGTATTCTCCCGTTTCCTCATTAGAACAACCGCCAATTATAATACCCAAAAATAAAATTAGAAATAATTTTTTTACAATCTCCATAATATAAATTATTAAAGGTTAAAAACATAAGAATCCTCGGAATTATTCTCATTTATCCGAGGAAATTCTTATGTGTTACTCTTTGAGAGTCTGCTATCAATTCTGGAAGATAGTCAATCCTAACATTTTTCTTGTTGAAAATTATTGCTATAAAAGTCATCAGTTTATGGATAACAGAAAACCTGAGAATTAAAAGATACAAAACTCTGTAAGAGAACATTTCTTTAATGTTTTTAGCAATGTGTCTCATTTTAATGTGCACCTACTTTTATAGAGACAATACAGCTTCTCTAACACCTAGGACAACGAGAGAAGGTGTCTAAATTTATCCAGTGTAGACTGGAACTATTATCATTGCTTATTATATTTTACAACATAAGTATTATTAAATCCCAATATTTCATTTACTAAAATAGCTGCCCTCATAGCATCCCCAATTTTATCATATTTAGTAGATATTTCAATATTAGGAGTAATTAAAAATTCATCTTCAAGAATTTTGACATAAGACCTATTTTGAATTTGTAGTATATACATTTTAATAAAAATTAAATTAAATTGTAGAGGGAGTGAATTGAACACTCAAATTTCCAAAATTTTTCTTAAAAAAATCAAAGCAAAGATAACATTATATTTTACAATTTCAAAATTAATTTATATTAAATTAAAATTAAAATTTTATATAATGTTATCTTTGTCTTTTAAATATTATATATTAAGTTTACTTATATCAATAGAAACAGTAAAACCATTTTGTAACAGCAGTCTTATTGCATCGTTAATATCTTTATCATTCAATATATTTCCAGCCTCTTTCTTTTCAACCTGCTTTTCGTTTTGTCTTTCATGATAAATGTCCACTTTTTTCTTATACTCTTCATAAATTGTATTAAGTTTATGGAAATGAACAGGAGTTCTTGAATTAGTAAAAGAGTAAGTATCTGTATTTATTTTTTTAACTAAGCCAGATTTACAAAATTCAGACCAAAACACTAAGTTAGAAGGTATTCCACAACTTTTAAAAGCATTACGAATAGTACTACTATTAAAAGTAGTCTCTGCAAATTGAATACGTATTATATTTAAATACGTAATATGCTCTTTAGCATTAAAAGTTCTTCTTCCCATCACAAGCAGTTTTATAAAGATTTTTCATATCTTGAACAAGATCAAAACTCCAATCTCTCATACGTCCATGATATTTTGAAAACAAATCTTCTCCCATAAAAGTTCTTGGCTGAACATCACAAATTTGATTATTTTTATCAATTTGTATTCTCATATAAAATGGGAATTGTTTGATAATTACTTTCTTCTGTTCTAATCCAATTTGCTCATTTGCATCTGTTGTGATAAGTGCTTTAAAATTCTTCATAGAATTCACCCCCCCTAGCAAGGATTTATTTATGTCTAGGTTTAATTACAGTCTTTGACTGTCAGTCAACATACTTTTTATAGATGAGATACTATTCTTCACTCAAAAGATATGTGAAAACTATTTTATACAGCAACCTATATTTCCTGCTGGAGTTCCTACTGGAATTCTGTTGGTTACTTTACTTTTCCTTTTAGATAATCATTAAAATTCTCTTTACTTATTTTGAATATATCACTTGCTGTCCAAGGTGTTTCAA
>CAYNMA010000010.1:0-8984 GCA_964398075.1 uncultured Bacteroides sp.
TTTACAATTTTACAATTTACAATTTTACAATTTACAATTTTACAATTTACAATTTACAATTGAGCAATTTATGGTTACCATGCGAATAGAGGGTAGTGCGACATGATGTCGTTTACCTTATTGCGAACAGTCGAGATGACTTGTTCGTCGGTTGGGTGACAGAGAACGGTGTCGATGAGTTCGACAATGAGAGGCATATCGTTCTCTTTAAGCCCTCGTGTGGTGATGGCAGGTGTACCAAAGCGCAGACCTGAGGTCTGGAATGGGCTACGTCTATCGAAGGGTACCATATTCTTATTGGTCGTGATATCGGCTTCTACGAGTGCCTTCTCTGCCAGTTTGCCGGTCAGTTCGGGGAACTTCGTTCTGAGGTCGATGAGCATACAGTGGTTGTCGGTGCCACCCGATATGACCTTGTATCCTTTGTCGATGAAGGCTTGCGCCATGACAGCAGCGTTCGTTTTTACTTGTTGCTGATAGACCTTATATTCGGGTTGCAGCGCTTCGTGGAAGGCAACGGCTTTGGCAGCGATGACATGCTCGAGTGGTCCACCTTGTGTACCAGGGAATACGGCAGAGTCGAGCAAGGCAGACATCATCTTTATCTCACCCTTAGGGGTAGTCTTGCCGTACGGGTTGGGGAAGTCTTTGCCCATGAGGATGATTCCTCCACGTGGTCCTCGCAGGGTCTTGTGGGTAGTGGATGTGACGATGTGGGCATACTGTACGGGGTTTTTGAGCAGTCCTGCGGCAATGAGTCCGGCAGGGTGTGCCATGTCGACCATGAAGATTGCGCCAATCTCGTCAGCCACTTTGCGGATGCGTTCGTAGTCCCACTCTCGTGAATAGGCTGAGGCTCCGGCAATGATGAGTTTAGGGTGCTCGGTACGTGCCACTTGCTCGAGTTGGTCGTAGTCGACCCGTCCATCTTCCTCGCGCACATTATACTCAAGGGCGTGGAACATGAGTCCTGAGAAGTTGACAGGCGAACCGTGACTGAGGTGTCCGCCATGACTGAGGTTGAGTCCAAGGAACTTATCGCCAGGACGAAGGCATGCCATGAAGACCGCCATGTTGGCTTGTGCGCCTGAGTGCGGTTGGACATTGGCCCACTCGGCATTGTATATCTGTTTGAGACGGTTGATAGCGAATGTCTCGCTCTCGTCGACGACCTGACAGCCGCCGTAGTAACGCTTGCCTGGGTAGCCTTCAGCATATTTGTTGGTCAGTACGGAGCCCATGGCTTGCAGTACCTCGTCACTTACGAAGTTCTCTGAGGCAATCAGTTCGATGCCTTTAAGTTGGCGTTCACGCTCTCGGCGGATGATGTCGAAGATGGCTGTGTCTTGTGTCATGTGAGTATAGATTAGTGTTTTGTATTCTTCTTTCTTACGGACCATCCGAACTTGCCGATGGGTTCGCCAAGTCGGAAGTATTCTCCGTGGTTGTATGCAAAGAGTTTGGCTTTGGCAAGGTCGAAGGTGTCGGTTTGTGGGTCGATGAATGCCTCGTCGGCTTGCACATTGACGACTTCGGCAAGGAACATGTCATGGCTACCTAATGGGATGATTTGCTTTACTTTACACTCGATACTGAGTGGGGCTTCGGCGATGATAGGCGCTTTGACTGCGTGTCCTTGAACGGGGGTTAGGTGCATCTCTTCGAACTTATTGACATCTCGTCCGCTCTTGACGCCGCACCAATCTGTGGCTCTTGCTAAAGGCTCGTTGGTGAGGTTGATGACGAACTCTCCGGTCTGTTTGATGATAGGGTAGGAGTGCCGCTCTGGGCGCACGGAGATATAGCACATCGCAGGATTGGAACAGGTTGTGCCGACCCAACTGACTGTTAGGATGTTGTAGTTCTCTGGACAATCGCCGCATGAGACCATGACGGCGGGTAAGGGGTAGATGAGTGTTCCTGGCTTCCAATCGACCTTGGTGTGGGCGTTATGTTTTGTGTTCATAATGAGAAGGTTATGAGTTCTGTATGTATATGTTGGTTAGGCACTTGATGTAGGTGTGCTAACTGCAGGCAAAGATAATGTTTTTTGTTGGAGTATGCAAGGGGGATGGTTAGTTTAGTGTTGAGGGTTGAGAGTTTAGAGAGGGGTGGCTTGCTTTAGGGGTGTGTTTGGCGGTTTTTATTTTGGACCATTAGTTAACCTTTTTAGTAAAGTAGTCAATGTCGTTCGATTGCTAAGATGGTAAATTAGTCAACTTAAATAAGCAGGGAGAAAGTAGGGAGAAAGTAGGGTGAAGTAAGCTGTATCTACCGTGTATCAACCGTGTATCTACCGTGTTTGTCTCGTCATACGCCGCTGACATGCTCGGGGCAGATAGGGGGCAAATAGGGGGCGATTGGCGGGTAGGTTGGGGACGAGTATGTACTGAATTCGGTTGACTACTTTTGGGGCTTAGTCCTTGAGTGGGTTGGCGCAGGTCTTGACTTAGGTCTGCGATAGGTTGACAATCCTTGCGGAAGTGTTGGTGAATAGGCTCTTGTGCGGTAGAGAATCGGGTTTGTGAGGGGATAAAAAACTTTTTTTTGCGGAAGTGTTTGCTTTGTGGTAATTATTTCATACCTTTGCAGCCACTTTTGTGTATTAGTCAATGCAGGAGGAAAGCGCATATATTATCGACTTAAATGCTTTGCAAACAGATGTTTGCGAGCGTGAGTATGATTTAGACGATGCGTTCTTTGCGCGTGAAGAGTCGAAGGATTTGCTTGGCGGAGACTGTAAAGCAAAGGTGAAGTTACAGCGTAGAGAGGGTAGTTTTGTGTTGGAGATGCAGGTTGGTGGCGTTGTTCGTTGTGTCTGCGATAGGTGTTTGGACGAAGTGAAAATCCCGATGGACTGTGAGGAAACGCTGACGGTTAAGTTGGGTAGAGCGGTGGATACGGATGAGGATATTGAGTGGGTTGACCCTGCAGACGGGGAGTTGGACTTGGCATGGCTGCTGTATGAGTTAGTAGAAATCAATCTTCCTTTAGTGATACGTCACCAAGAAGGCGAGTGTAATCCTCAGATGGAGGAACTTCTCCGTTCTCACCTTTGTTCGCTACCGGAGGATGAAAAGGATAGTCTTGGGTCTTTTCCCGAAGCCTAAGGCAAAGAAAGAAATAATAAACAATAAAACAAATAGAAAGATATGGCACATCCTAAACGAAGACAATCGCACACAAGACAAGCGAAACGTCGTACACATGATGTAGCAAAGTTGCCAACAGTGGCAATTTGCCCAAACTGCGGAGCTAGTTACATTTACCACACCGTATGTGGTGCATGCGGCTATTACCGCGGAAAGCTCGCAATTGAAACAGCCGCAGAGGCATAATCGTTTCATAGTTGTGAGATGAGAACAACCGACACATCAACTCTGAGCAGAGATTGCTTGGAGTTGTTGCTGTTGTTTGAGTGGAGTGTTTAGTATTGACTGTTGAGAGCAGTTGAGAGTAGAAGGTAGAGGAAGGCTCTCGGCTGAGAACTACTGCATTATTAAATTGGAGATTATTAACTACTGCATAAATAACAAGGTATTATTCTTTTAGTATTATGAATAACAATGATTCAGAGTGGCAGTCATCTTCGAGAGGAAGAGGTACCACAGGAGATTCTAATTATCGTCAAAACTCCGATAGTCGTTCGGATAATCGTTCGGATTATCGTCAAGGTTACAATCGTAATCGAACCAATTCTTATTCGCATTCTTCGGATGAGCGTTATCAAGGCGGCGAGAGACGTCGATTCCGCTCTTCGGATGAGCAAGAGCATCGTTCGTATAATCGCTACAACGGTGAGGGTAATCGTTCGGAGGAAGGTTACCGTCCTCGTTATAACTCAGACTCTCGTGATGGCGAAGGTCGTCGTCCTCGCTTCAATGCAGAGGGCGAGAACAGCCGTCCTCGCTTCAATCCTAATGGAGAGAGCCGTCCTTGCAGAGCTCGTATTCAATCGACGCCTGCTGATGGAGAACGCTCAACGCGTTATGCTCGTGTAGGTTACTCGAATCAGTCGGAAGGCAATAGCCGTCCTCGTTTCAATGCAGACGGTGAAGGTCGCCGTCCTCGTTTCAATGCGCCACGCCGTGATGGCAGTGTATATTCGAAGCGCAAACAGATGGTTTATCACCAGAAGGAAGTGGATATGACTAAACCTGTGCGCTTGAATAAGTTCTTGGCAAATGCCGGCATCTGTTCTCGTCGTGAGGCAGACGATTTTATTCAGGCAGGTATCATCACCGTCAATGGCGAGATAGTGACTCAGTTGGGCGCGAAAGTGTTGCCGACCGATAAGGTGATGTTCCATGACCAGCCTGTACATTCTGAGCATAAGGTATATATACTTCTCAATAAACCAAAGGATTGTGTGACGACAACCGATGACCCGCAAGAGCGTAAGACGGTGTTGGATATCGTTAAGAATGCTTGTGCAGAGCGTATCTATCCGGTGGGTCGTTTGGACCGTAACACAACGGGTGTGCTGTTGCTGACCAACGATGGCGACTTGGCTGCAAAGTTGACGCATCCTAAGTATGGCAAGAAGAAGATCTATGCTGCTACTCTCGATCGTGATTTAGAGCAAGAGGCTTTCGATGCAATCATGGCAGGTGTGCAGTTGGATAACGAGGTGATAGTGCCAGATGCATTGGAGTTTACCCGCGAAGACGACCGCCGTCATATCGGTCTTGAGATTCACTCGGGACAGAACCGCGTAGTGCGTCGTTTGTTTGAGAAAGTGGGGTATAAGGTGCTTCAGTTGGACCGTGTATCGTTTGCAGGACTGACAAAGAAGAATGTACCTCGTGGTAAGTATCGTTTCTTGACACCGAAGGAAGTGGCTATGCTTCAGATGGGTGCCTTTGAGTGAGATGAAAAGAAAGAGTCTCATAGTAATCAGTATGATGTGCTTGGCGTCGTTGACCGCAATAGGTCAAACGACGCAAGCATCTTATGAGGCTTACATCCAACAATATTATCGTTTAGCGCAGGAGCAACAGCGTGAGTATGGTGTGCCTGCAAGTATCACTCTGGCGCAAGGCTTACTTGAGTCGGGTGCAGGTCGTGCACCGTTGGCACAGAAAGCGAATAACCATTTCGGTATCAAGTGTGCAAGCAGTTGGACGGGGGCAACTTATACTCAGGACGATGATGCGAAGAACGAGTGTTTCCGCAAGTATAAACAGGTGGAGGAGTCGTTTCGTGACCATTCATTATTCTTGAAGCGTCCTCGTTATGCCGAGTTGTTCACGCTCGATGTGACTGACTATAAGGGGTGGGCACACGGACTGAAACGATGTGGGTATGCCACCGACCCTGCTTATGCAGGCAAACTGATCAAGTTGATAGAGGACTACAATCTAACGCAGTATGTCACCCTTGACGAGACGACTACTGAGCAGACTGAGAAGGTTGAAGAGACTAAGGCGGAAAAGAAAGAGACCGCTAAGAAAACGGATAGCAGTAAGTCTACTAAGAAAAAGAAGTCGCATAAGACTGCGATAAAGACTACCACGCCAAAGCCAGCGAGTGTGGATACCACCTTGAATACAACCGCGACAGTGAAAACCGCTAAGCAGAAAGCCTCGATGGGCAGTGTGGACTTGTTTGCCGAGCATTCTGTGAAGCGCATCAACGGTTGCAAGTATGTCGTGGCACGCGAAGGCGACACTTTCCAAAGTATTGCGGCAGAGTTCAATATCCGAGTAGAGGCGCTGTATCAGTATAACGATGTGAATAACAAGTCGTACACCTTGCAGGCAGGGGACAAAATCTACCTGCAGATGAAGCGTCGTAAGGCGGAGAAACGGTATGCTGTGTATCGTGTTCGTCGCAACGAGAATATCTGGCAGATTGCCCAAGACAAGGGTATCCGTGTAGAGACTATCTATCGACTGAACGGTATTGTCGAAGGGCAAGATGTATCTATCAATCAAGAACTTCGCCTGCGATGAGAAGAGAGAATACAGAAGGCGTAGGTGCGGTTATCTTGCAGATACTCCGTGAGCAAGGACTTGAGAAACCTTTCTTGGAGCATAAGGTGATAGAGGCATGGCCGCGGTTGTTAGGCAATATCGTCTCGCGCTATACGGGCAAGATGGAGGTAAAGAACGGAGTGCTGTATGTGCATATACAGTCCGCCGCACTGCGCAGTGAGTTGTTTCTTGGTCGGCAGAAGTTGGTTGAGAAACTGAATGCCGAAGTTGGTGCCGAGGTGTTGACGGATATACGATTGCTGTAATAGACCGCTTCTTTACCGACCACACTTCTTGCAAAAAAGCATCGGATCGACAAGACCAATACGACTAATAGTTTCATTGAATGCTATATCCCAACGATTTTGAGAATAAGATTAACTTCACGGTTATTCGTGAGTATCTATTGAAGCATTGCTCGTTTTCGATAGGCCGAGAGAAGGTCGATGCACTGTCTTTTGAGACGGATGTGGAGACTATCCATCGCATGCAATCGGAGACATGGGAGATGATGTGTGTACTAGAGGACACATCGCTTAACTTCCCCCATTGCGAGATGCACGATGTGCGCGAGAGCCTTTCGCGTATTCGTATCGAGGGACTATTCCTTGAGGAACAAGAGTTGCACCGCTTGCGCAAGTCGTTGGAGACGTTGCGACTGCTCAATATGTTCTTTGCGAGTCTGCCCGAATTGCGTTTCCCTGCATTAGTGGCATTCTATCAACGCGAACAGTTAGACGATCTGTCTCAATCTTTTCGATTGATTGATAACATCTTAGACCCGTATGGTCAGTTGAAAGATACGGCATCGCAGGAGTTGGCTCGCATCCGCTCAGACTTGAGGCGAGCGCAAGCATCCGTAGGCAGGACCTTGGCCACTATCTTGCGTAAGGCGCAGGAGGACGGTATGGTCGATAAGGATGTGACACCGACGCTGCGTGAGGGACGACTGGTTATACCAGTTTCGCCGATGTATAAACGTAAGTTAGGCGGTATCGTACATGATGAGTCATCTACGGGTAAGACGGTGTATGTAGAGCCGCAGCAGGTGGTCGAGGCGAATAATAGGATTCGTGAGCTGGAGGGTGACGAACGCCGAGAGCGGATACGCATCTTACTTCAGTGCAGCAATGCGTTGCGACCTCTGCTGCCAGTGTTGCAGGCATCGCAGCAATTCTTAGGAGAAGTCGATTTCTTACTCTCGAAAGCAGCCTTAGGCAAAGAGTTGCATGCTATTGCACCGCAGTTGGTAGGTCAGGCGATGATCAATTGGCGCGAGGCATATCACCCTGTGTTACTGCTCAATTTCCGCCCGCAAGGGAAAACGGTGGTACCACTTTCGTTGCGGCTGGACGATCGGGATAGGATTGTGGTCATCTCGGGACCTAACGCTGGCGGCAAGTCGGTGTGCCTTAAGACGGTGGCGTTGCTGCAATATATGGCGCAGTGCGGTTTGTTAGTGCCGGTGCGAGAGGACTCGGTGATGGGCTGTTTCAAGAATATATTCATTGATATAGGCGATGAGCAGTCGATCGAAGATGACTTATCAACTTACTCGTCGCACTTGCGAAACATGAAGTATTTCGTCCGCAACAGCGATAATGACACCCTGTTGCTGATCGATGAGTTCGGTGGTGGCACAGAGCCGCGGATTGGTGGCGCCATCGCAGAGGCAGTGTTGGAACAGCTGAATGCATCGAAGGCAAAGGGCGTGATTACCACACACTTTGATAACTTGAAGCATAAGGCAGAGGATACGGAGGGCATCATCAATGGCGCGATGTTATATGACAGAGGGCAGATGAAACCTCTGTTCCAGTTGTCGATAGGTCAGCCTGGCAGTTCGTTTGCAGTAGAGATAGCGCATCAGATCGGGTTGCCCGACGAAATTATTGCGCGCGCAAAGGAGTTGGTGGGTGAAGAGCATATCGATTACGACAAGCACCTGCAGGATATCGCACGAGATAAACGCTATTGGGAGAATAAGCGTCAACAGATACGCCAGCAACAGAAACATCTGGAGGAGAAGATGGCATCGTATGATGAGGCGATGTCGTCTATCAAACAAAAAAGAGCGGATATGCTGAAGCAGGCGCAGGAAGAGGCTGCGGCGTTGCTCAAGAAAACGAATGCGACGATAGAGAACACTATCAGGCAGATACGCGAGTCTGATGCGGATAAAGAGAAAACGAAGTCGGCTCGCCAAGAGTTGGCGCAGTTCCAACAGAAGGTAGAGACGCTGCCTATCGTCAAGAAAGAAAAAAAACGTACTCGGACGCAGGCAACTGGGACGGTACCCGCTGAGAACCACGCTATTATGGTAGGCTGTCGTGTGCGTATCAAGGGACAAACGCTCGTGGGCGAAGTGATGGCGATGGGCGGTAAGCATGCAATGGTGGCTTTTGGTGAGATGTCATCGAAGGTGCCTTTGAAGCAATTGGAGTGGGTGTCGGTACGTCAGGCAAAGAAAATACAGACAGAGCGACCACATACTAATGTGAGTGACTCGTTGCGGCAGAAGAAGTTGCAGTTTAATAGTCAGTTAGACCTCCGTGGTCAGCGTGCCGATGAGGCGTTGGCATCGTTGATGAACTATATGGATGATGCGTTGATGGTGGGAATAGAGGAAGTGCGGATACTGCATGGTACGGGTACTGGCACCCTGCGTGAGGTGGTGCGAGGGTATCTTCAGTGCTTGCACGGCATCTCGGGCTTTCATGATGCGCATCCTAATGAGGGCGGAGCAGGGATTACTGTGGTGGAGATATAGGCCAAGTTGAGAGTGGAGTGTTTCGTGTTTAGAGAAGTTGATCGTCGTTGAGAGGGGTTGGTTGAGTGCATTTTGGAGTCGTTGAATGTTGAGGGTTTGCTGTTGAAAGTAGTGGAGAATCTCGTGTAGATTACATTTGAGAGTAGTTGATGAAATAAGGTAACTGAATCAAATGTCCATAGAGCCCATTTCTAAATGTAAAAATCACTTTCTTATATCTAAATAAAACATAGCAATAA
>CAYNMA010000010.1:9084-39061 GCA_964398075.1 uncultured Bacteroides sp.
CGTGGGTATTGTTTTTGACGTAAAAGTAGTATCTTTGCTGCGTGATATAGAAATGAATCATGGGAGTGCTTTGGTTATAGGAGCACGACTATTCAAAACAAAATAAGTGCGTATGATAGGTGTATTTGATAGTGGTTACGGTGGGTTGACCGTATTTTCGGAGATAAAGAAACTGTTGCCGGAGTATGATTATCTGTATTTAGGCGATAATGCTCGTGCGCCTTATGGTACGCGTTCGTTTGAGGTGGTGTATCAATATACATGGCAGGCGGTAGAGTATCTTTTCAGTAAGGGTTGCAACCTTGTTATCTTGGCGTGTAACACGGCTTCGGCAAAGGCACTGCGGCAGATACAACAATGCGACTTGCCGAAGGTGTGGGCAAAGGATGGCAATACCAACAAGCGTGTGTTGGGTGTGATTCGTCCAACAGTTGAGAAAATAGGCGATTATACTCGAACCGGACATGTGGGACTGTTTGCGACAGCAGGTACGGTGGCGAGTAACTCGTATCCGATCGAACTGAGTCACTTATACCCAGAACTACAAGTCACACAGCAAGCCTGTCCCTTATGGGTGCCTATCATTGAGGCAGGTGAACACGAAAACGCTGGCGCCGATTGGTTTGTGGATAAGTATGTTGGGCAATTGCTCAATGCTGATCCTCTAATTGATACGATCATCCTTGCTTGTACGCATTATCCACTGTTGATGGATAAGATCCGTAAGCGTGTGGGCGATGGTGTGACGCTGATAGCGCAGGGAACTATCGTAGCGCAGTCGCTACAAGACTACTTAAGGCGACATCCAGAGATCGAACAGGGTTGTACCAAAGGCGGCACAAGACATTATCTCACTACTGAGTCTGCTGATAAGTTTATGGCATCAGCAGGCATCTTCCTTAGCGAACCGATCGCTGCACAGCATGTTGAGATGCAGTGATCGTGGCGATAATAGACCGCACAGCGTGCTGACAGACCGAGTTATGTACAATGGGTGGTTACAAAGTTATCTTAGATCGGATGCCATTGATGTCAATGATATATACAGCTTGTGGCAGTGAGGGTAGGGTTACTCGATTGCTGTTAGCAGAGAGGGTTGCTATCTGTTGACCGCTGATGGAGTAGATGGTGATAGTGCGTTTGAGGGCTGTAGGGAAAACTAGCGTGCGGGTACTTGCCATATAATAGTATGCCTCTTGCGCAGTAGTAACGCTTGTTTGTTCCTTATAAGGGTCGGCGTTACTGAAGTTCTCGCTTAAGAAAATAATCCGTTGATGGATATAAGTCTTGAGATAATCGACATACTCTTGGTAAGTATTGTAGAGGTTGACTTCTCGGTAGACGCGACTAGAGAGGACTTTCCATCGCTCATAGTTCTTGGCTTGTGAGGCATTGAGGATGAGTGCCATACTGTCAATGTAGTTACACAGTTCGTCTTCGACACCACGAGCAATCCATTGTTGCAGGCAGACATTGGAGGCATGACGAAACCATGGGTCTTGCCATAGTTGCTTAATCCATGTCTTGGGATTATGAGCATCTTCTCGCATAACTTTTTGGGTGGCATCGCCGAGTCGGTTATCGTTGTTGAAAGCGATATCGTAATCCCACATCGGTCCCCAGTAGAGATGAGAATCGTCGCGCTTCTTATAAAAGAAAGTGCTCCAAAAGGCATCAGGGTTACCCACTAGTTCGATGGCAACATACCATCTAATGAGAGATGTGGTATCGACAACGGAGCGATAACCGTTGGTGGAGTCTCTGAAGGTGGTGCTGAACAGTTTGTTCTCGAAACCTTGCACGATGGCTTCGATGTAGCGAGTCTGTTTAGAGGTGATATCCTCGGGGTAGTGGATAGTGATAGGCATCTCTTTGGTGGTGGTGAAGTTGTGGGGTTCCGAAGAAGCCCAACCATCGACTTCAAGAAAATAGCCACCGGTTATGTTGGTAGAGGTAGTAGCATCTTGCACTTCAACGGGAACTCGGTCGGCTGCTACTTCAATATGGTCGGTGATGTGGTAGTTACCAATATATTCGTCGTTGAGGTAGACATCGGCAAAGGCTGTCGCAGGAGAGAACTCAAGTCCTATCCACTCTGAGAGATGAAAAGCTGTAGCACCGCGTAGCATGGACTTATCGGCATAGTTGGCAATAAACTCCCACTTGGTGGCATTGACCGAGCAACCAAGGAAATGGGTGGCAGAGTCGAGTTGGATGCTATAAGGCTTCTTTGCCATGTTCCATGTGGAGTTCCCTCGTCCTTTTATCTGTATGGGGCGTGCAGTCATGCAGTATTCGGGGTGTGCAGCATCGACAACAGTGATGGTACCATTTGTGTAGGTGTCGTGGTCGATAGAGGCGTTGTTGGTAGTGTAGAGATAGACCGATGGAAGGTTGGTCAACTGTGTAGGTGTAGCGGCAACGAGGTGTGTTGTCGCAAACAGTAGGCTTGCTACGGAGAGCAGAATAGTGTGATTATTCATAAGCGGAAAGAGTGTTTGTGATAACATCGATGCGTTGTTGTAAGAAGTCTGCCATCAAGATTAAGTATGTTTCGTAATGTATCTTTTCTTGTCCCCAACGGATGGCGTTTTCCTGTTGTGAGTAGCGTAGAATATCGCCTTGTTGGTAGATATATTGTTCTATATCATTGAGTTGTGGTCGGAACTCGTGCCAAAAGGCAGCAGCTAGTGTGCAGAAGGATGGGTCACCCAGGAACGCACCAAAGAGTTTACTTCCTGGCTCGCTATTGTTGTCAGCATGGAAGATGAGTGACTCAGGATAGGTGAAATAATGGTAGTTAGCACCGGTGTATCCATAAGCCCAATCGAAGTCCCATGGTGGCCCGAAGTGGAGTAGGTCGTCGCTGTTCTCGCGATAGGCGTAGACCGATTTAGGATGGCACACTTCGCCATTCTTGCATAACTCGTTGAGGAGCATGTAACGGATGAGGGACTCGACATCGACTATCTGGTAGTAATCGGTATAAGAGAAGTGGTCGCGTTGTAGCACTTTCTCGAGCTGGTTGATTATTTCGGCAGCGTTGTCGAGACCTTCTTGACTCTCAGGTGCTTTCATCATAATAGGGAGGGCAAAGTATCGGGAGTGAGTCTTGAAGGCTTCGTCGTAGTTAGAGTCGAACTCGGCAAGAAAACCGCCAGCGAGAGTATCAACCTCTATCCGGTTTTTCTTCACTTGTATGGCTTCTGTGAGGGTATAGGAGCCACGGTATTGTCGGTTGATGAATAGTTCGACGGGTTGTGTGTGATTGGCGAATGGACACTGCATACGGTTGGCAATCTCGAGTGCTACCGTGTTGCAGAGTAAGGTGGGGTCAATAGCATTGGCAAGGAGAACCCATGTCTTAGCAGACTGCATACCAAAGAGTTCAGCTTTCTTGTCGAGTTTGAGCCGATAGGGTTTCTTGGCATACCACCATGTGGAGTTTCCTCGTCCTCGTATGCTGGCTTGTTGGGCAAGATAGGGTTGGGCTTCGCCTTGTGTGTAGATAGTTAGGGCAGCATCGTTGTATTCGGTTTTGCTAGTAATCTCTTTACCATCAGCTGTTTTGAGGTCAAATACTGGCAGCCCAGTGCTCTGTGGACAGCGCAGTTCGATGTTGTAGGTCTGAACTATGTTTCCTAGCCGAATATGGTAGGTGATGGGTCGGAGAGTGAAGTCTTGTGGGGTGATGCAAGGCGTGACCTCGACGCCATCAACAAAGGCTGTCCCATTGGCAAAGAAAGTGGGAATGAGTGCATGAATAGAGTCGATGAAGGATTGCGTGTGGTAATAAAAAGTGTGCAAGGCTGAGTCGTAGTCGAAAATGATGTCCTTTGAGAGCGATGGGTTATCAATTGCTCGCAGCATGAAGCATGTGAGCAGTTGCTCATCAGTCTGCAGAGGTTCAGGCTCTTGTGACGACTGGCACGATAGGAACGATGCCATACAGAGGCTAAGTAATATGATTTGTTGCTTTTTCATGGATGTAAGGGTGTTGGATTACAATATTACAAACTCTACTCGTCGGTTGTTTTGTCGTCCTTGTTCTGTGTCGTTAGTGTCGATCGGTTCGGCCTGTCCCTTGCCAATGGCTTCTACTCGTGATGAGTCGATGCCTCGCGCAAGGAGTTCGTTACGCACGGAGTTGGCACGACCTTCGGAGAGACGTTGGTTGGCGTCGGCTTTACCTACACTGTCTGTGTGTCCGACAATCTGGATACGCACTTCGGGATTCTGTTGTAAGAACTGCGTTAGGTCGTCTAAGGCTTGTTCGGACTCGGGCAAGATCTTTGTCTTGTTGGTGGCAAAGAAGAGGTTTTTGAGTACGACCTTAGTACCTTGTTCGGCAGGCTGCAGCAAGAGGCGTACGGTATCGCTAGCAAAGATAAAGTCCTCGGTGTAAGGCAGATAACCTGTAGAAGTGATATAGGCACTGTAGGCATTTGGCGTTAATGAGGTGCTGCATGGTGTTGCGGCAGTGAGTTCTTTCTTAAAGAGCAGTTCATCGGCTGCTGAATAGAACTCCACATTGGCAGTGATGGGTTGCAGTGTCTTAGCATCGCAGACGACGAAGACCATCTTAGGTTGCGGTGGTACGGGTTTCGGTTGTGGCTTAGGTTTGGGTTTGCTCTGCGGCTTGCTTTGTGGACGAGCGGTAGGTCTCTTTTTCTTGATAGGTGGCTGAACCTCATATTGGATAGTGAACTTTGCCCCAATAAAGAGAGGATTCAATTTCTCGCCTTGCGAAGCCACGGCACTAGCAGATAGATTGACATCAACGCCTTCATCGGCAAAGGTGATCCACTCGCCATTAGCAGGTTGATTTAAAGCAAAGTTGTTGCTATTGAGAACTCCATATTCGGCAAAGATGCTAGCACGATAGTGGAGACATTCTTTGAAAGTCTTCTTGCGGTTACGCTGTCCGCGGCGGCGTTTAGGCTTATAGGCAAGCCATTGGTCAAGGTCGATGCCCACTTCGGCTACAAGAGAGGTGTTGGATCGGTATGCCAACTGTCCTTTCCCAATAGGACGATAGTCGGTAAGATAATGGTTGGGCATGTTTGTCAGTGGGTCAATAAACTCGTTATCGGTAGCCGTGATGGTGAGGTCCGTTTTATTGCGGTAGTTGCCCAATACAGGGTATGACAGTTTGGCACCGGCAAGGAAGAATACTTTTCCGAACTCACCACCAAAGAGGATGGGAAGAGATAGGTTGCCCATGTTCTGTACATCGCGGTAGCGTTGGAAATGATATTGGTAGTTTATGGTGGTGTAAGGCTCGAACATCGGACGCGAGAGCGAGAAGTCGTTGAGGCGAGTGATAGAGTTTAGAAAGTCGAAGTCGAGTCCTGTGTGAAAAAGAAAGCGCTTATATCGTAACTCATAGTTGAGTCCAAGTCCAATGCCATAGCCACCAAGCAGATGGGCATCGGGGGTAGAGTTAAGAATGGCTGCATAGCCAATCTTAGGACTCAACCCAATTCTGTGGACGGGTACTATCTTCTCTGGCTCGGTTTGCTTGCTCTTTTGTGCAGCGATGGGTTGTGTGAGCGATAACAAACCGATGATGATAAGGATATATATGCTGAAGTATTTCATTAGTCAATGAGGATTTTATGGGTTGTGTTCGATCGCGTGGACTTGAGTTGCAGAAGAAATAGCCCTTTGTGCGCTGGTATTCGCAGGATGTTATCGGAACTTGTGAGCCATTGTTCTGCTACGGGTTCGCCACAGAGCGTGTAGAAGGTAGCGATGATAGGTTCAGTAATATCAATGCTGAGCGTAGTAGCAGATGGCATCAGCGAAGGAATGTTACTTCGTTGAGATATAGTGGGTGTGAAGTCGCACGAGAAGAGAGCTACTCCATCATCGCGTGTGAGTAGGCACGAGTAGATATCGTTGGGCGATAGCGATGCTTGGTTTAGGTAGAGGAACGACTGTGTCTCTCCTTCTATGGGTTGTCCATTCTTGTACCATTGATAATTGGTGAAGGTATATCCACCATTGTGGGCAGCGTCGTAGAGGGCGATGACATCGTCCCATTTTTGCTTCATGATCTGGTCGACAGCATATCGGATAGTGAAGTCTTGTTCAGTGAGTTGTGTGCCGCCACAATCGCTATTACCAAAGAACTGCAACTTGAGAGAGTAGTTGTTTGGACGTACTTGTCGTGGAAGAGGTACATAGACTTCATCGTCAGAGAAGTTAAGTTCGGCCTCATTACTGAAGCCTGCTTGGATAGCATGTGCATCAAATTCAACGGCTACATGCCCGAGAGAACCAGTGAGCACCTCATACGGTATGGCCACTTCGGTTTGGTCGGAACAGATGACGGGGAGTTCGTGGAGAACGGTGGAGATGACCACTCCATTTTCCATTTGGATGATGGTATCGCCAAGACAGTCGGTGTATGGGTCGGTCACTTGCAGGGTATATTTACCTTGTTGGGTGAGTGTAGCGGAGGCTTGGGTACTAATGACATTGCCTGCGGCATCGAGCCAGCGGTAGGATGAATAGTCGCCTTCCACTTGTAAGTTAGCTCGCCCTTCGCATAGATAAGGGTCGCCTGAGATACGAGGATGAGGTAGTGGCAGCACATTGACTTGCATGGTGTCGGTGATAGTAAAGAGTGGCATCATGGCTATATCATCGATAGCGACAAAGGCATTGTTGGTAGTACCGGACTGCGTGAGCAGCGAGAGAGTTACTTTCTCTTTGGTTGAGCCAGACCATTGTTGGACATATTCGGTCCACATGGAAGTGTTGGTGGTAAAACCTGTACCAATATCTTGACCATCAATCTGTAAAGTGAGTTGGGCTTTTGCTCCATTGCTCTTTGGATTGGCATACCAAACGGATAACCGATAGGCTGTGTTTGGGATGATAGATAGTTCTTTGCTCCAGAGGGTGACGCCTGCTTTGTCGGAGCATTGGGTCACTAACTGCTTGCTTTGCGCATTGCCGAATGTATGATCGTTGAGGCTGAGCAGTGAGGCATTGGCATCGTGGGTGTTGCTGACAATACAGAGCTGTTCTGCAGCATTGAGAGGGGGTGTTGAGACAATATAACCCGATTGGAAGTTGACTGTGTCTTCCTGAAAATCACCATTATAGACGATTGTATGTCCTGCTTGCTGACTAGTGGTGAGATAGTGAGTGGTATCGGTAGGGCTGACGGTGATCGACTGTGTGGTGGCACTACTACGATACCATGAATAGGGTGCATAGCCGAAGTCGTTAGTGAGAGTCAATTCCGCACCAGAACAGTTAGTATAGTTGCTACGGGTAGGGTTAAAGACATTGGTAACGACCCATGTCCCGCCAGAGAGTGTACAACCATCGATATGTTCGGCTGTGACGTAGTAGAACCCAGCATCGCTTGGTTGTGGGTTAGGGATGCGCAGCGAGTCTCCTTGATAGAGCGTGCCATCAGGACGAAGCCATGTGACATTGGTGTAGGAGGTAGCATCGTAGAGCGAGAGAAGCATAGTATCAGAACTGAGGTAGTAGCCTTGCTGTGAGGTGGCGTTCAGTTCTGCACCTTTGAAGTCTGAGAAATAGGCAAGTGAACTAGAGTTACCGCGCATGTCGTACATACCCAAGTGGAAGAAGCCTTTGGTGTTCTTGACACGGAGTACGGCATTAGAGACGAACTGTTTCCTTGACCAATACCAGCGTTTGCCCGTGCCTGGAACGGTATCGAAGTCGGCTGCGGTCAGTACGGTAGGGTCGTTGTTAACAAGAAAACCATCAACATAGTCAGCTTTGACGATGATATCAGCCCATACATTGTCAAGGACAGATTGGAAAGCTACTTCTTGAGAGCCAGTACACTCAAGTTGCGGCAGTATAGCACCAGCAGGTTCTTCACCTGTCATTTGGAAAACGACAATGGGCTTATCGGATTCAACATAGACCGCTTTGTATTTGGCATCGACCTTTTTCTGCGAGAAAGAGTATCGTGACACTTTGGCACCCGATTGTCCGACATTGAGGGTATAGTTTTTCTTGACTGGACCTTTGGATGAACCTGAATAGACGGTTATATGGGTATCGTCTTCGGTGGCAAAGAAATAGAGAAATTCGGTTTGCCCATCGTTTTTGATGGCGATATACTTTGTTCCAAGCATATCGACAGGCAGTATCTGGTCACCCATAAGGTCGCCGGGTGAGACGCCATCGTCGGTGGTATTGACAGCAATAGGTTTGGTAGCAGTGATGCGGGTGTTATGGAGGTGCTTATTGCCTGCATCGCTAGTAGAACGCATGGAATAGGTATAACCTTTCTGCATAGTGAGGTGTATCTGGTTTTGTGCATCGGCTGTGATGTTCTGTACCGTGATACCTGACATGAGTTGAATAGTGACGTCGGTATTATCTTCGGTGGCAATGATCTCGACGAAGTTATGTCCACTATAACTATTCTCGTAGTCGTATTGCATGGGGACAACAAAGTCGGTACCAAGTGCATTGCGTCCTTTGAGGGTATAGGCTTCACAGTCATCGCTAGTGTTGATGAAATATGCCATTATCTCATGGTCGGCAGTGATGTATAAACCATAAGGTTTGACGCCTCCGAGGTTGTCTTTGATGTAGTATTTGTATGGCGTGAGATCGAATATGGTCAGTTGGTTAGGTTGCATGAGGATGGTCTGTGTGGGGAAGTAATAGAATGCTGACGGATCGGCTGCAGGTTGCTCGATTCGTATGAGTGTGGGTTCATCGTAAGAGATGAAGCACAGCTTCATGTGGTTATCGGAGTGCGCACCAGTACCGTCAACGATGTTGGGACAGGCAAACCAGAACTCGGTATCCTTCTGCGCATGTAGGCAAGGATAGAATAGAAAGAGTGCTAGTATGATAAATAGTGTGCGTTTCATGGTAGTGTTTAGTGAACTATGAGTTTGAATGTTGCTAATTGATTATTATTGCTCTCAATATGGAGAATATAGATACCTGCTTGAGAGGGTGCGCATAATGTATTCTCTTCGTTTGTTAAGGCTGCTTGCGATACAATCGAACCGAATATGTTATATACGGTAGCCACTGCCTTAGAAACAATGTTCCTTACTTCAATATTCTGTTGTGGCGCAAGATTATTGGTCGAACCAAGAACAATTGGGGTGTTGGCTCGAGCATCGAGGATTGGCGAATAGTCGCAGGTGAAGAGTTGTATACCATCTTCTCGAGTGAGGAGGCAACTATATACATCGGTAGAGTCGAGAGTGCTATTAGCTAGATAGAGGTAGGAGTTGGTCTCGCCGTGTAGCGGTTCGTTGTTCTTATACCATTGGAAAGCCGTGAATGTATTGTTGCCATCGTTGTAGGCAGCATTGCGTATACCGAGTACATCGTTCCAACGTTGGGCAATGGTCTGGCTATATCGGAGTGCTATCTCAATAGGCAGTGCGGAGGTGTCTTGGCAGATAGGGTCGAGGAAAGCGAGCCGAGCATGGTAGATATTGGCTGCTGCCGTGGCAGGAATGGCGATAGTGAAATCTGTACCATTTGGCAGTTGGTTACGCATGTCGACAAAACCGGCAGAGAGTGCCTGTTGGTCGAAAAGGATATCGTAGGAAGCCACTTCGCCCGAGCCTAATTGGTAGGTGATAGTGAGTGAGTCGTCGCCGTGGCACAATTTGGGCAATGGATCAAGGACGATAGATAGCGAGGCAGGGTTAAGCAGTTCTGCATAACCTGTACCATGACAGTCATCCTTATGTACTTGTACCCAAATATTGCCTACTGTATTATAGGTGGTAGATTTGGTGGTTGCACCATTGCTCCAAAGGTAAGAGTCGTAGTCTCCATCGATGCTTACCACCGCCTTGCCTGAGCAGATATATTGGTCGCCCGTGATAGTCGGCAAGAGTGAGGCGCGCACGGTGACAAAGAACGAGTCGGTCACGGCATATACTGGCGCAAACGAGAGGTTGTTGACGCTGACCGATGCATTTGCCGTAGAGGCGGTTTCGGCAATGATCTTGAGAGTGGCTGTGTTGGCATTAGGTGTCCACGCAAACTCCGCCAATGTGCCATCGGTCGAAGGTGTGAACGACTCACCGATGCGGACATCGTTGATGGTATAATAAAGTGTTGGCGTAGGCAGCGAGTCAACCGAGTAGAACATACCCGAGACGGCATTCTCAACATCTGTTGTGACATTGACTATAGTCTCTTGCCAAAGAACATCATTGGGTTGACAACTATCGATGCGGAAGGCCGTTTGGTTGATGCGGTTGACGCCTAACTTGTGACTTTCAACCACATAGATGCCATCCTCGGTGGTGCTGATAGGGACGCGTTTCTCGTTGGGCAGGGTAGTAGGTGTCCATGAGTAAGGACCTACGCCTTCGGCTTCGATGGAGTCGGTGTTACCATAGCAGACACTGATATAGTGGTTGCGTGGCTTATAGATACTCACGCGCAAGGTATCGGGCACCGTGCGGCAACCTTCTTTGTGGTTGGCACTGACGATATAAGTACCGGCATTGGCTTCAGCGACATTGGTGATCGTGGGAGAGGCTTCGGTTGAGTGAAAACCGTTAGGTCCCCACCATTCGATGTCAGTGAAGTCGTCGGGGTTATCAATGGAGAGATGCAGCTCGTTGCCATCGAGATAATACTGCTTATCGCTACCGATGCCGAGTGGTACGGAGTTGAAGTTGGAGAAGTACCCGAGGGAACAGGTTGAGCCAGGGTTATCGATAACAGCCATGTGGAAGATACCTTTGCTGTTCTTTACGCGCAGTATCTGCGAGGCATTGGGCGCGGGCTTATAGGTATAGGACCATTCGGGCGCAGAGGGAACGGGGGTGAAGTACTCTTGAGGCATGAGGTAGGCTTGACCGTTGACGGTGAAACCATCGATATACTCGGTCTTGGTGACGATACTGAGCGATGCACCAGAGGACTGGGTGTACTTGTATGCTATCTCGTCAGAACCTGTACACTCAATAGGAGGCAGAATAGCACTACCCGGTTCGGTGCCGTTGCTTGTTATCTGGAGGACGATGATAGGATGGTCAGCGGTGATGTAGGTGGCACCCATTGGCAAGGTGAACTTGGCTTTACCTGCACGCGTGACATCGGCATTACCTGGGATATAATCCACGAGTGTGCCGTTGGCATAGATATGGGTAGAGTCTTCGGTCGTAGGGAAGAAATACACTTCTTCCACCTTGCCGGCGTAGCGGACAGCGATGTACTTCTCGCCTGCCAACTCGATAGGTACTAACTGATCGCCTATGAGGTCAACGCCTGGTCCTTCGACCGAGTCGTCGGTATAGTTGACTGCAATAGGTTTAGTCGAACGGATACGTGTGTTGAAAAGATGTCCTAGAGCCGTCATGGCTTTGGCACGTATTGCATACGACTCACCACGGTTGAGTGTGATGGTGAAGGATTGTCCGGCAGCATGTCCTACGCAGGCTCGACTAGGGGTGATGGTAACTTCGGTGTTGTCTTCGGATGCTACTATCTCAACTGACGAACTGCCTCCATACGAATCGCTGTTGGCATAACTATATTGGGCAGGTACGATGAAGTCGGTTCCGAGCGCATTACGTCCTTTGAGCGAGTAGATCTCACTATTGTCGCAGTAGTTGGCATAGTAGGCGGTCACTTGCGAAGTCGATTGGATGAGAATCCCGGTCTTTCGCACAGCACCAGGCGTAGTCTCCACCTTGCTTAGCAGAGACGAGAGGGATATGTTTTTATAGTTGTTGGCAGTGATGGTCTCGGTGATAGTAGCGAACGAGGGGTTGGCTGGCTGCGAGATGGTGACAGTGGCAGGTTGATCAAAGGTGGTTATGCAGAGCCGTATGCACGACTCGAAGTGCGCCGACGATAGGTCGGGGCATGCAAACCAAAACTCGGTATCCACTTGTGCATACGCAAGGCAAGTGATGATAAGTGTGAAGAGTGATATGAATAGTCGTTTCATGGTGTTAATTGAAAAAGTTTAAGTCCCATTGGTCTTTCCACTCGAGGTAGGGTAGTCCTTGGCGGAAGTGAATAGGTAACCATATATAAGTGCTTTGGGTGTGGCATTCAGGTTTCCAACGGTCTGCCATGAAGATGAATGCATCGTGCTTCCCTTGCACAGGTAGTATATAGGTACTCTGACTATGGAATGTGAGGTCGGCATCATCTCCTATACATGGGTTGTTTATGTAGTGCCAACTGCCCATAATGGAGTCTGCAGTGAGTAGTCGTGCTGCATTCGGTTCCCAACCTGTGCAGCCAGAGGTAATCATAAAGTACTTACCCTCTTTCTTGAATATAGCAGGTGCTTCGTTATGTCCACCGGCTTCGATGCGGATATAGTTACCATTGTGCGAGAGGTAGTCGTCAGATAGTTCGGCTATATGAAGTGTGAGGTTTTCTTCGGAGGCATAGATATGATAGGCTTTGTCGTTATCGTCAACAAAAAGTGTCATGTCGCGTGACATCTGTCCAGAAGGTAGGTCACGCATGAGATAGAGTCCGTCTCGTACAGCTTTTTCCCATTCGGGAGTCCACCATTGGTATGAATCGACTGATTGAAAACTAGTAGTGGTTGTTAGGTTGAGTGGTAGAATGTTCGGGTTAGGTCGATAGGAACGAAGGAAAGTGTAAGGTCCAGTAGGTTGTTGGCTGATAGCAACGCCTACACGCGCTGAGCTATATCCTTGTCCACGCAGTTCTAAGTGGAAATACATTACGAAGAGGTGGGTGGCTTTGTTGTAGATAACCTTTGGTCGTTCGAGAATACATCCTGTAGCAATGTCGGAGTTAGTATCTTTTGAAACACAGAGAGCGATCCCTTGGTAGTTCCAGTGATAAAGGTCTTGTGAGGTATAGCAACTTACCCCATCCATGGCAGCACTAGTGGTGTCGGACTTATATTCTCCGAACCAATAGTAGGTGTTGTCATAAAAAAGGATACCTCCACCGTGTGCGTTGATGAGTTGTTGCTGGTTGTCGTACCAAAATTGACCTGGGTTGAAAGCAAGTCCTGCTTCTCCGTTGTGTCGCGCAGGTTGGCAGCCGATGAAAGAAAGGGTGAGAAGAAGTGTTAGTGTGTATATGAATACGCTCTTCATAGTAGTGATGCTATAGAATGTGCTGAGAGATAAGAACACTTCTTCGCCCGCCAAGGCGAGCAAAGAAGTGCATGTTGTGTGTTATTTAACGATGCATTTGAAGTTACCAACCGAATTGACACGAACAATATATAGACCTTTCGTAAGTGAGATAGGTTGATTGTCGCAAACCGTGCCTTGCAGAACGGTCTTGCCGGTAAGGTCACAGATTGAGACAAGGTTATTGTCAGTATTGTTTATGATGATACCATCTATCGTATTGATGATGTCGATATTTGTTTGCTCACCATAAGTGTTGATGACGCCTTCACCATCAGGGTCTTTGTCACCATCACCTTTATCGCCATCGCCTTGGTCACCGCCTTCGCCACCTTGGTCAGGAGTTGCTTCGGAGATAGTGATGCCATTGATGACTACTTCTTTACCTTTGGCAGATTCGGGCAGATAGAAATAAAGCACGCCGTTCTCATCGGTATAGACATCGTTGATACCATAGTCAGTACCGAGTTGCAGAGTACCTATATGTCCTTCGGTGATGAGCGTACTAGGATGCTCGGCAAGAGTGTAGGTGAATAGAACTAAATCCTCGTTGTTATTGGTTGGGTTGTAGATCTTACCCACAGTAGTCCCTTCATATTTACCGTCTTTATCTTTTGCAATGATAGAACCGCCTAAGATCACAACGGATACGGTGCCACTGTGAGTGCCATTGCCACGACCAATTGAATAATCACTACAGTAGTAACCTGCTTGTGCTTCTACCATACCACCATTGATGGAGATAGTTGCTGTACCTTTACTGCAGTATGAACCTCCGATAGCTGAAGAGTAAGCACCGCCAACAGCTTGTACATATCCACCATTGATGGTGATATCACCAAGGCGTCCTGCGTTGCTAGCACCGATACCAGCAGACTCACTGCCGCTCTTAGCGATGATGTTTCCGCCATTGATAGTGATGCTACCTACAGAAGTGCTCTTGCCAGTTGTTCCGATAGCTGCAGCACGACCTGCGCCTTTGCAAGAGAGGGTGTTGTTGTTGCTACCATTGATGATGAGGTCGCCCAAGACTTCGATACCGCAACCCGTTGTTTTGCCTTTGAGGTCGGTTTCAGTTTCTGTACCACCAAGGTTGAGTACTACGACAGAGTTCTCGCCAATGACCATGGCACTGCCTGCAGAGTCGGGCACGATGTTGACGTCCTCAAGAGTGATGAAGACAGTGTCGGCTATATCACTGCTCACGATGATAGGGATACCTGTTTGTGAAAACAAGTCGTTATAGATACGATATTGACCACCTTCGGTGATGTTGATAACGGTTGCTTCTTCAGAGTTGAATTCAGCCTTATAGTCTGCCATAGCTGGGAGTGTCATGACAGCGACTGCGAGCATTAGAATATGTTTCTTCATAAGGATTGCTATTTATTGGGTTAGTAATAAGTAGAGTAGAAGGAGTCTTGACACTCCTTCTGCTCTACAAGATGGATTATTGGATGACAACCTTAGCCACACCGTTACCTACTTTCACTAAGTAGAACCCGCTGTTGAGTGCTATGGTCTCATTGCTAGAAAGGTTTTTGCTAGTTACCAACTGTCCATTGAGGTTGTAGATACTCAGGTCAAGTCCTGCAGCACCTTCGATGCGGATGGCATTGTCAGTAGCAAAGACGCGGATATTGTTCTCAATGTTCTCTATAGATGTTGGTGCGTCAGGAGCATCGAAAGAGAGTGCTACTGCCACGCCTTCTGCTTGGCGAGGTAGATAGAAGTATACCTTACCTTCAGCATCGGTGTATACATCGTTCATACCATAGTCAGTGCCTAGTTGAATAGAACCTATTTGACCGCCATAGACACGCTCTATTACATGGTTTGCTTCTTGTACTTCAAAGAGGAAGACTGAGTCACCTTCTTCGATAGCATTCTTAGGTGCAGGGTCGATGCTTTCACCATCGGTGAAGATAGAACCTCCCTTTATGATAACCTTCAGTTTGCTTGAAGAAGCAGTACCACGACCTATTGCGCAAGGACCTGAGCCTTTGTGAGCAATGATAGTTCCACCATTGATAGCGATGATAGCATCTTCAGTGTCGTTATTGGCACCCTTAGAATAGATACCACTACCTATAGCAGGTCCGTAAGTTGCACCAGTAGACTCGATGTAACCACCGTTGATGGTGACGTTACCCATATATGTAGCATTAGCAGCACCAATGCCAGCGGCTTCATTTCCTGCATAAGAGGTAATGTCGCCTCCGTTGATAGTGATGTTACCCATGTGTGCCTTTGCTACAGCACCTATACCTGGTCCGTAATCACCATGGCACTCAAGAGATCCTTCCCCATCGATAGTGAGGTTACCTAAGACATTGATACCTGCAGAAGAACTGCGTCCATCGAAGCGGTTGTCGTTGACAAGGTGTAGGAATACATTAGTGTTGGCACCAATATTGAATGCGTTGCCGTTACTTGATGGTTTGATATAAACGTCTTCCACTGTGATATCTACATCGCCTGCGATGTCGGCTGCGACATTGATAGGATAAGAAGTGCGAACCGAAGAACTTGCTGTACCTTGCCCGATGATATGGTATCTACCTTCCTCCGTGATGTTGATGTCGGTTACCTCATCCGTATGGATAGTGACCAAAGTATTGAATGTAGCTACGGCATCGGCAGCCACGGGTGATGGAATGTAGAGATATACTTCCCCTGCAGCATTGGCATACATGTCGGTAACCCCATAACTGGTAGCTAGGTCGAAGGTATATCCCGTACCGGTAACATTACCATTGCGGATCGTCTTGTTAGCCGTAAAGTTAGCCGCAAAGAGTGTGAGGGCAGTACCCGCATCGTTCTTTACATTGCTCCATGTAGCCACAGTGCCAGCCGCATTGCGTGTCTCGACATTACCGCCATTGATAACGATATCGCTTATGGTGTTAGCACCTTTGAAGTAGTGAGTACCACCATTGATAGTCAGTTTGCCTGTGCCCGATAGGTCGCCTACCACCTTGATAGCAGCATCGTTGATAACAAGTTCGCCATTGCATACAACAGCACCGTTGAGTTCAGCCCCATCGAGAATGAGGGTGACAACCGTACCAGCACCAATATTGAGAGCAGTAGCAGCTGTGATGTTGACATTCTCTAAGTAGAGTATGACATTACCAAGCCCACCGGCAATGTTGATTCCATTGGTGGTAGCAACGCCTGTGCCAATAGCAGAATATGAGCCAGCAGCCGTGATGTTGATAGCCGCAGTGAGGTCAATAGCCTTGGTATTGATAGAAGCCACTGCATCGTCTGGGTATTCAGGAAGGAAGAAACATACTGTACCATCGGCTTGAGAATAAGCATCGTTGATGCCATAGTCAGTACCGAGCGTAACAGAGTAACTTGTACCCGTGATAGTACCATATTCGATAAGAGTAGGTTCACTTACACCTTTGAGGGTGGTTGTGAACTTTTTCAGTGCATTGCCATTGCCATCTACTGCTTTCGACGAGATAGTACAATAGATTGCACCGCCGGTTACGACCATTTCTTCGATAGAAGATTCAAAAGCTTCTCCGATATCGGCTGCTGCATGTTGACCAGAGGTTGCATAGATGGTACCGCCATTGATGTAGATCTTACCGCTTGCAAAAACATGGTAGTTTGTACCGATAGCCGCAGGGTCATTGGTTGTGGCTTTTATGACACCGCCATTGATGGTTATCGTACCAAAACCTTTCGAGTTGTTTGTTCCGCAACCAATAGCGCAACCTTTCGAATTGTTGTAAGCCGTTACTTGACCACCATTGATGGTGACAGCCGACATATAGGAAGAACTACCGGTAGCTGCACCTAAAGAAGCAGAAGCCCCTGTACCATAGCAGTAAACTTTACCTGAGTTGATGACAATAGCACCGATACTATCGTTTTTCTGTCCACCAATACCAGCAGCGTCTGAACCTTGTGTATAGAGAGAGTCGGCTGCAGCGCCATTGTTTTGAATATTGAGTGTACCGAGTACACGGATACCTGCACCCCCCGACTTGCCTTGATAGTGGTTTGTTCCATCAATTTTGAAGGTAACATTTGTTCCTTTGCCAATTTCAAGACCAGAGCCTTTGCTGGTTTCTGGATAGACCTTGACATTCGATGAGAGCAGGGTGACATCGCCGAGGTTCTCGGCTACTTGAATGAGATACTTGCACTGTGTTCCATCGCCGATGAGGTGGTGAGTACCTGCAGTTGTAATCTTAACGGTATCAGCTGTTGCTGAATTCACGCTATAATCGGTAGCAAAGAGAGCAAGGCTGAGGCTTGCTGCTACCAAAGATAAGTAAACGCGTTTCATGGTGTAAATAAATTAAATTAATATAATCTCCTTGCCTGCAGGTTGTGCAGGCAGGGAGATTGGTTGATTTTAGTTTTGAGGAGTGTAGGTACGGTTGAGTGTAAAGTACCATTTCTCGTTCGATGAGCCTTCCCAATCGAGGAATCCTTGTGCGTCAACAATAGTGAAGGAACCATCAGCAGGGTTGTAGTAAGCCGAACCGCCAGTCGAAGAGTAGTTACCCCATGAACAGTATGCAGCCAAGTTCGAGGTGATGACTGTCATCACTTTGCAACCAGCATGAGCAGGGTCGTCCTTGTCGGTGAGGAGGAGAGCCGGTGCTGCATAACCATAGTCAGGCTTTGTGCCGTCTGCAATGTAACCACCGCAAACGAATACGTTGTCGTCTTCAATGAGATCGAAGAACTCTTTCAAAGTGTTAGTGTCGAAAGAAGCAGAATTGAGTTTTCCGCTTGTGAAGTCACGCTTTGTGCAGATAAGAGTGTTCTTTACCTCGCGTGTGAGAGTAGGTTGCCACCAGTTGGTTTGTCCTTTCTCTGTGTCTAATACATTGATGGTGTACATAACATCGGTATTAATGTTATTGACACCAGAAGCAGATACCTTTACAGCGATAGGTTTAGCCTTGTTGGCTTTATCCTTTACGCTGACAGTCGTGCTACCGCCTTTCACACCGTGGATAGTAACGGTCGTACCCGCTACAGTGGCTGTGGCAACAGTCTCATCAGCACTGATAACGACATATCCGCCATTACCGGCTTTTATCTCAACGGTAACATCTTCGCCTTGTGCAACTTCTACACTGCTTGAAGAGAGTTCCATGTCTACTACTTCGGTGTTGTCGCCACCGTCATCGGTTTTACCCTTATTAGGGTCTTCTGGATCATTGTTGTTGTTACAACTAATCATTGCTACACTCATAAGCATAGCGCTCAGGCAGATGCCTGCCTTCCAAAACATGTTCTTTTTCATGATTTTGTGTTTTTAAAGGGTTAAATATTATAAGTTTATTCTGGTAAGCGTTTTTGTTGGTATACGCGTACATAGTCCACTAAGTATTCTGCTGGCAAAAGTGAGTCATCAATGGTGCCTCCATTATCGCCTCCGAGAGCCATGTTGAGCCATATATAGTCACCCCAACCTGCTTTGTGGTAACGGAATGGGTTCTCGGTGTTACCTTTATATCCACCTTGGTTGTATGTCTTGCTCAAGTCAATCTCATTGAGCAGTTCGTCGTCGAGATAGATGCGGATATAGTCCTCGTCCCAAGTAGTGAGCCAAATATGGAACTCGTTGCGCCAATTAGGATTCTTAGCTTCGAAGTAACTCATTGGTTTAGAGGATGAGTCCCAAATAGCGGTCCACTGCTTGCTACTTCCCCATGCGGCATTAGCCAATATCTTCTCACGGTAGTATTCCATCACATCCAACTCACCGTTGCTTGGCCAGTTATAATCGTTGCCTACCATCCATATTGCAGGCCACAGCCCGCTGCCAGTAGGTATCTTCGCACGCACTTCCATCTTACCGTAGCACCATACGAATGACTTACTTGTGGTCATAGAAGCCGAGGTGTAGTTGTGCGTCTTACCATCACTGCCGAGGTGGTTCTTACGGGCAACAATATGTAGGTAACCGTCCTCTAGGTAGGCATTCTCAATACTCTTACTATAGAACTGCGGTTCGTTGTTGCGGATATACTCGCCTTCCTCAAAACTCCATATATTAGCATTAGGAGCACCTGTGCCATCAAACTCCTCTTGGAATACAAGTACATAGTCACCATCGAGATTGATGTCGCCCGTAAAGACCTCAAGCGCATCACTATAGGTGAAAGCGTCGTTGCCTTCCACTTGTGCAAAAGCAGTGACGGTATATGTCTGATAGGTCTCTAAGTTAGAGAGCGTGAACTGAGTCTCTTTCTCAGAATCTTCCACATAGACCGTGGTTGCATCGCCTTTGTCACTTTTCTTCTTCCACGAGTAGCCCTTGATGTACACTTCCATTGGGGTGTTGACCACTAACTTACAAGTGATGCTATTGTCGTCTTTGCTAACAAGTTGTACATCCACAGGGTCGCCAGGCGTGACCTCTATTGTATTGGAGTATACAAAGTCGTTCTGTCCAGCAATATCGGCAAATGCGACAATGCGGTAGGTGCGGCGTTTGCCCATGTTGGTAATGTCTACATAGTTCTCACCGATGAGATTGTCCGATTCAATGTATTTCTCGTTCGATTCGTCAGTGTCAACTAAGGCATATCGTATGCCTGCGAAGTTGACCTCGGCATCAGATTCAATATCAACTAAGCAAGTGACGCTGTTAGTTCCGACCGCACTGAGAGAAATGGTGATGGTAGGCTCGTCGCTTACCTTGTTGTTGGTTGGGTTGTTGGTGTTGCACGCCATCATGGTGAATGTCACCATAAGCGATAGGACCGTGTGCATGATAATAGAAATAAGTTTTCTCATATTCGTTGTATGTTATTTATCGCCTGCAAAGATAGACGATGTATTCTGCAAAAAAGTCGAAAATATCCCGAGTTATAGGGAATAGAGCACGAAATACGTGTTATACATGATGTATAACAGTGTTTGGTAGAAGATCGTTCAGCGTCAATTGTTCATCTTTAGGACTCAATTGCCCAATCATTCTGCTGCAAAGATAATACGGGAATGCCCGTTTTGCAATGAAAGCTTTCAATGAAATTTCTGTGACTTCATTGAAAGCTTTCAATATTTTCGGGCAAACTCGGCTTCTATCGCCACTTCCCAAGATGCCATAAAAAAAGACTCGATGCTTCCCGCAGAAAACATCGAGTCCTAAAGATTAGCATCCCTTCTGTGACTCAAATCATTAGGGATGTTCTAAAAATTGCTTTTGAGATGATTTGTGATTTTTTATTTAGGAGATGCTTGGCTTGAACGAAGGAGCAATGCGAGCATTGTGACTGAGTGAAAGGCAAGCAGATACAAATAAAAACCACAAAGCGCTCAAAAAGTGGAGAAACATCCCGATTCGTAACAAAATAACGAAACGTGGAATTTTTAGAACATCCCATGATACAAAAGCCTTTGCCTATTTATTGTAATGCCAACGATAAGGCGTGAGACTATTCCTCCTTGTATATTGCATAGAATACAAGATTAGTAGTGACGGTCTTGCCGTCGGCAGTTGTGAATAGGTCTTCAGGCAGAGCGAATGGGTCGTAGTACTCGGCTTGTGCAGTCCATCCGGCAAAGGTCAGTCCTTCGCATGCAATGATTCCCATAGAAGGCAACTGCAGAGCCTCGTTAGCCTCGTAGCCCTGTTCCTCCATCAACTCGCCATCGGCAATCCATTGAACGGTATAGGGCTTTGCGGTAGTAGTACCAGGGATAACCAATACCTCTACATCGCCCGTTACTGCAGGGATCGTGAGAGTGTTGTTCTCGTAGGTGAAGTCCGTTCCCCATGTCAGTGTCGTACCGCCCATCGTGACGTCGAGATGACTGCTGCTATTGATGACATAACCATTCATAGGTATGATAGTCAGTTGCAGTTGTGCACCTTTATTGACAGTGCCATCAGCCGACGATACGGTGCAGTTCTCAGATACTACAGTATAGGTCCATTCATTGGTTGGTGCTTTGATATAGACACACGAGATGACGCCATCAGAAGACTCCGTGATGTTTGTCACAGGCTTAGCAGAGATACTGTTCCATGTTGTCTTCGACTTTGTTCCAGGATAAGGGTCAGCATCCGCATTATATTTAGAGAGGCCAATATTTGTCTTATTACCCGAAGCCGAGATAATGGTATATCGTGGACTACTGGCGGTATTGTTCGGCGTATTATTATCCCATGCCGTGGAACTGTAGTTTACATACCAAACCAACATACCGTGACCTGGTAGATGGGTATCCCAACCGGTCTGTTGGCGGTTCTCAATGTAGTAGTTAACTCCCTCGTAGGTAGCGGCTTGCAGTGTGCCAGAAGTGTTTATTTGGTAAGCATTGTATCCTTCAGTTCCTGCGGCATTGAGAGTAAGCCGTTGTCCATTAGAACCAGGGTTAACGGGTGTTGACCAACCAAAGAAATACTTCTCATGAATACTATAGTTAGGAGGGCAGAGACCATCACCATTATAACTACCATAGTCCATAAGGTCCCACTCGTTAGGTGTACGTCCATCATCATAGTTGGTTCCATATTCGGTATCGTAGTAGTCCGGCAAACCGAGTACATGACTAAACTCATGGCAGAGTGTACCAATACCACTACGTGCGGAACTGCTATTCAACTCACCGGAACAAGCATAGTTATTGATATAAAGTCCATCAACCTTAGTCTCCGACGTTGAATAGGAACAATACCCATAATAGATAGCAGACTCTATATCCCAGTTGTGAGGCCAGATAGTAGTGGTAGCGCCACCATCGGCTTGACCTTTTCCTGCATAGATGACATAGACAAAGTCAATCTTGCCATCGTTATCGTTGTCGTATTTAGTAAAGTCAACATTGAACTCCGTATCCGCCAGTTTACATGCCTCCACAACCATGTCGGCAGCCTTTTGGTCGTCGCCCGCTTCACTGCCATCCTTGCCATAATAGGATGTGTTCTTGGTCAATGTCACAGGACCTACTACGTCGAAGATAGGCTTATAAGCACCATTGGATTGGTCAATAAAATACTTGCGTGCAGAACCAAACGCACCATTGTAGGTGTAGTTCACTGCGTTCATCATCGAGTCCATCTGGGCGCGACTATTACTGCTTTGGAACGAAGCATCTTTGAAGTTAACAAGGATAAAGAGTCCTCGTGGAGCAAGGTTGATACCTCCGACTTTCTTAGCACCACTACGCATCATCGGTGATTTAGCACGGCGTGCAGCAATAGTCTCTTGCGTAGGTTGCTGTTCTACTACTTGCCAGTAACCTTCTGCGTCGGCTTTCACTACTTCACCGGCACGGTTGGTATAGTAGTGATAGTATTCGTCACCATTGAGGCGCACTTCGAGAGTAGTGCCATCAGGTTGTGTCTTGGTCTGCCAAACACGGTAAGCAGGAACGGCTATGAGGGAGGTGGCTGATAGTATGCAAGCCGCCAATATAATCAATTTCGATTTCATTTGTATATTAGTACTTTAGAGGTGATTATTCTACTTTGCGTCCGAGACTGTCGTAGGTGACGCCATCTACGATAATATAAAGACCACCATCGCGTATAATCTTGTGAACAGAATTCTCTTCGATGGTCTCTTCAACAGCGGTGCTGTATTGCCATTTGGCAACGAGTGTCACATTGCTCGATGGCATGATGAACTGGTCGCCTGGCTGGTATATCTGACCGTTATAGGTCCAACCTAAGAAGTTGTCACCAACCTTGGTAGGAGTGCCCGAGGAGATGATGATAGTGTCGCCTGCAGCACACTGCTTGCCACCACCGCAGTGTGTCGTATTACCCATGTAACCACTGTAGATGAAGGTGTAGCCAGAAGCACTATTCTGTAAACGGTAGAGTTGAGGACTTGTTTGTGCGGAAGTGTATGTGGTAAAACGAGGATTCGCTGCATTATACTGAAGGTCTCCGTAACTCGTATTCGTGCTACTAATGGTAGCATCGCCATTGGAGTCGATAGTGATTTTCCATGTGGTAGTACCAGAACCCCACGCTAACTTCTTTGCTGCGGTACATCCTAATAACTTACCGCTAGCATTGGTTAGTGTCCACTTGCCTGCTTCTCCTCCAAGGGTAAAGATGGCAGCATCATTGTCGTATGAAGTAAGTGATGCATAGTCCGATGAGAACTCGGCAGTCACATTTTCGAGGTATGCTTTAGTAGCCATGTTTTGACTTGCCACCACGGATTCAGTGTTCGATGCAATGATTAGTTGGTCTCCGACAGCAAGTGTGGAGGCATCGGTGACGAGGCTCCAATCGTCGGCTTGGACTGTACAGGTCATCCCGAGTAGGACAACTGCCAGTGCGCTGAGTTTGAATACTTTTCGCTTCATGATTATAAATAGTTTATATTATTAGTCGTGCAGTTTGTTTCGTGTGTAATAGCCACGCACATAGACGAAATAGAATATCACGCCCATGACATAGAATATCGTTCCGCTCCAGAAAGCAATATGATAACTAAGGTGTTCGGCTACTGCACCGCCAACGAACATACCCACTCCCATGCCGAGGTCCCAACTGGTGAGTAGGGTAGAGTTGGCTGTGCCTCGTTGACTATGTGGCGCCATGTTGATGAACATCATCTGGAAAGCAGGCCATAAATGTCCATTGCCTAAGCCAATAACGAATGGTGCAAGGTAGTATCCCACAGGGTTATGTACAGCAGAAAACAAGATAAACCCACTTACCGATACGAGTATACCCATCGATGCGTTGCGCAGTATCTTTCCTTGCCGCAGGGAACGGCTACCTGTGAGTCGTGAGATGATAAGCCCCACCGCAAAGAGCGTGAAGAAGAACCCTGTCTGCCCACCGATATGCAGTTCCTCCTTGCCATAGATAGCCACATAAGTAGAGACAATACTGTATGCCACTGCCACAGTGAAGATGACAATAAACGGAGCCCAACCCTTAAGCATAAGGAATCGGTCAAGCGATATGGTCTGTTTCTCTTTGATGAGTTCGCGTGGCTTGAGCTTCAAGGTAGCGTTCACAATTAGTCCTAATAACGAGCATATCAGCGAGAGCGCAAAGAGCATCTCATAACTGTGATAGTGCGCGAAGAGAAACATGGCAACACCAGGACTGATGGCTGTTGCGATGTTATTGCTTAGACCGTAGTATCCAATGCCTTCGGCTCGCCGAGAGGAAGGTAGTACATCAATAGCGACAGTCGAAAGCGATACGCCTGTTGCCCCAAACGGTGCACCATGTAAGGTACGGAAGATAGCAAACATCGTAAGACTTCCTGCAATGAGATAGCCTCCAAAGAATGCGGCTGTGAGGAAGTAGAACAACATCAGTACCGTCTTTCGTGGAAAACTGTCCACGAAGAACCCACTGAAAGGTCGTATACAGAGAGCCGCCACGGCATAACCCGATAGCACTAACCCTATCACCTGTTTATCCGCACCGTAGGTGTCGCTTAGATAAAGTGGCAATAGAGGAGTGAGGAGCATGAATGCAAAGTACATCAAGAAGTTGCTGCACCAAACTTTCACATAGTTGCTGTTCCAGAGTTTTTCTTGCTCCATGGATGTTCTCTTTACGGGCGCAAAGGTAGTGAATATTTTGCGTTCTTTCTACTGTTTTCGTATTTTTCGTCACACCAACTGCATCTTGCTTGGGACGCAGACTCCATCGTCCGCGGAATTGTACTACAGTAGAGACGGTATTCCATACCGTCTCTCAATCCCAATTGTTTTAATAATCAATGTATTATGGGGTGTTCTAAAAATTGCTTTTGAGATGATTTGTGAAATTTTATTTAAGAGATGGTTGGCTTGAACGAAGGAGCTTAGGGTTCCCTTCAAATCTTTGATTTTAAGGGTGATAGAGTTCGAGCACTGTGGCTGAGTGAAAGTCAAGCAGATACAAATAAAAACCACAAAGCACTCAAAAAAGTGATAAGACATCACAATTAGTAGTAATAAAAAATAATAACGTGGAATTTTTAGAACATCCCTTATATCTAATTAATGCTCCACTGAGCAAATAGTCTCTTTATTTCTTTTATTTCCTTTATTTCTCTGCCACGCAGTGGCAAGGAGATAAAAACACGCAGTGGAAGTAGATATCATAAGCTTTCGTCTATTTTCTGTAATTTTCAACGGAGTAATCTTAGTCCTTTTCTCAATTTTTCGTGAGCACGTAGTGCGAGCAGGAGATATAAAACATACTCGCTTCCCGTCACCTCAGTTGCCTTCGTATGGCTTCCTCATGGAGTATCTCCACAATCTTCTGCACAGCCTCCTCCGATATGTCATGCTCTTTTGCCCATTGCAGTCGCCTCTGCAAGATCTCGTTATACCGTCCCGATTGCAGCAGTGACAGCCCATACTTATGTTTAATCGCACCGATGTTCTCGGCAATCTCCAAACGTTTGGCTATCAGTTGCCACAACTCACCGTCTATCTCATCAATCTGTTTCCGTTGCGCAAGCAGTTCCGCCGAAGCATCTGTGTTATTATCCGCACTCTCCCTTCGCCGCTCTATGTCCTGCAGCAATGCCTCCAATGCAGAGGGCGTAATCTGTTGTTCTGCATCGGATAGAGCCTCTTGTGGGTGAATATGGCACTCAATCATCAGACCGTCGAAGCCAATCTGCAGTGCTTGTTGCGCCATCTCGGCTATCATATCCGCCTTACCCGTCAAGTGCGATGGGTCACAAAGAATAGGTATAGCCGGCATCTTACGCTTCAGTTCGATAGGCACTGCCCAGTCGGGCATGTTGCGCAGTGGAGCAGAGTAGGGACTATAGAACCCTCGATGCACTGCCATTATCTGTTCAACACCGGCTTTCTGCAGGCGTTCAATAGCACCTTCCCATAGATTGATGTCAGGACTGATAGGGTTTTTCACGAGCACGATAGGCTTCTTTTGGTAGTGCGCCAACTCGTCCGCCAGTTGTTGTACCATGAACGGATTGGTGGTTGTCCGTGCGCCTATCCAGAGAATATCGACCCTTTGCTCCATGCACAGCCTGACATGTTCTGCCGTAGCCACTTCGGTAGCGATAGGCAGATGCAACTCCTGCTGCACTCGTTTGAGCCAAGGCAGCCCTTGCTCACCAACCCCTGCGAAACAATCGGGTCGTGTACGCGGCTTCCATAGCCCAGCCCGAAAAGCCGTGATGCCCAACGGTTGCAATGCCCGAGCCGTCTGCATCACCTGCTCCTCGCTCTCAGCACTACATGGTCCTGCTATCAAATACCTATCAATCATTCCTTACTTCGTAAACTTTACCACAATCGCAGCCACCGGTCCCACTGTATACTCCTTCTCAGTATCTATTGTTGCCTTAGAGAACACCTCCACGCCTTGACGATTATACCTCTGTAACATCTCTTCATAATGACTCCATGGCACTGCCTTTTCTTCTTCAGATGCGTTCAAGAACACGAACACAGCCCCCTCGTCAGTATACCGGAAGTAGGCATAAGTGTTGTCTCGCCCAATGAAATGCATGGTCTTGCCGTCATGTAGTATAGGCTCGTCCTTGCGGAACTGCAGCAGTTGCCGATGATAATTGAGTAGGTCCTTCTGCTCAGCCGTTAGTTGCTCCTCAGGCACAAGCGGTTGCCTGAGTCCGCTGTGCCCCATCGCACGGTCTACTGAACGCTGACCAAACTCGTCACCCGTGTACAGTTGCAGGACACCTCGCATGGTCGCTGCCATCGTTACGGCTAACTTCACCCGATTCAGGTCGTTGTTCAATACCACATCGGCAATATGGTCCATGTCGTGATTGCCCACAAACATAAGTAGGTTATTGACATTAGCATACAGATAATCCTGCGACACAGCGTCATACACTCGTGTCAGTCCTTCGCCCCAACCCTCACCTTTGTTCTCTAATGCCTGCCTAATAGCCTCTTCTACAGGGAAATCCATCACGGTCGGAAGGTTCGAGTTAAAGCCATCGGCATTGCGCGCATCGGCTTGCCAATAGGCTATGTTCGCTGCCGGACGGGTCCAACACTCGCCAACAATGTTGATGTTAGGGTACTCTGTACGCACCGCCTTGCACCATTCGCTCATCGGTACTTTCTCATTGTAAGGATAGGTATCGACCCGCAGTCCGTCGAGGTCGGCATACTCAATCCACCAAATAGCCCATTGCTTGAAGTATTGCAGCAAGTCCGGATTGTCTAAGTTCATGTCCGGCATGTGCGTATCAAACCACCCCGTCTCATGCTGCTCGAGGTCGTAACGAGAAGCGTTCGGGTCGTAATTGGCTGTGAATACATTATTGCTCTGCGTATATTCGGCATGCTGATGAATCCAATCCGGATAGGGTAGGTCCTTAATCCACCAGTGTGCCAAGCCGCAGTGGTTGGTCACAATATCCATCACCATGCCCAGCCCCTTCTCGTGCGCCTGTCGCACCAACTCCTTATACATCGCATTGTCGCCAAACCGTGGGTCGATATGGTAATAATCGGCGCACGCATAGCCATGATAACTCCAACTCTCTTCGTCATCGAGGAGCAATGGCGTGCTCCAAATCATAGTGGCTCCCACGCTCTTGATGTAGTCTAATGAGTTCATGATACCTTGTATGTCGCCGCCAAAACGACCGTGAATATACTCCTTGTTGGCTGCCTCACGAGTCTGTGCCGTGGTGTTATTGCTCGGGTCTCCGTCCACAAAACGGTCAGGCATGAGCAGGTATATCACATCTTTGGTCGTGAAACTCTGTCTATCTCGGCTTCCCTCCCGGCGTTCCGCAATGCTATACCGCACCGATGCCTTCTTCTTACCCTTCTGAAGTGTGATGATATACTCGCCCGCTTCCCGCACATCCATGTCCGCAAAGAGGTAGTTCTTGCTCTCAGCGTTATGTTGTCCGCGCACCGTAAGCCCGTCGGTAGCAATATGTTTCTTGCCCACCACCTTCCGAATACTGATCTGTGCGTCTTGAAGGTCGCTCCCGTAGAACATCAGTGTCAAGGGACACTCCATCTCTGTCCACCATGATAGCGGCTCTACGCGCGTAATAGTCTGTGCCGATAAGGCGATGCAACATAGCATGCAGCCTATCCATAAAAGTGTTTTTCTCATATTATTAGGATTATTGTTCGTTCCTTTCCTCCGTCACTAAGTCTTTCACCAGCAACGCTTTCCATGCCTCCTCCGAGTGATGCTCCTTCAAGTCCTCCCACTGCTTCCACATCCCCTCGACCTCCGCCGGCAGGTTCTTGATAAACCCTTCGTTCCCCTGTCGGTCTATCTTCTCCATCACGCACTCCACAGTAAGCCGATTGATGTCGAACGCCGGCACAAATGCCTTAGGCTCCTTCTCACCCACAAACACCTCTTGCAGTAGCCCCAACTCGACCAACTCGCTCGTCAACTCGTTCACCAAGCGAATAGGCAGGTTGCCCTCTTTGGCAAGTGCCGAACTGTCCAGCGGCTTTCCACCCACCTCGAACTGCTTCACGATGCGAAAGACAAGGTATAAGGTAATGAAATCCTTGTATCGCCGAGACATCTTCTCCATCTCTGCATCGTACTCGAAGTACTCGTTGTTCTGTATAGCGTACGAAATCTCCGCTCCTATCAGTGTCAGCAGACACGACCAATAAAGCCATGTCAAGATTAACGGAATGGCCGCAAAAGCACCATATACTATGTTCGTCCGCGAGAGAAACAGCACAATATACACGCTCAACACCTGCAGCAACTGAAACAACGTGCCTATCAGCACGCCTGGTATCACCGCCGCCACAAAGCCAACCTTCGTGTTCGGTATGGCGTAATACATAAAGGAAAAGATAATCCAACACACCACAAAAGGTATCGCCTTGATACAAAGTGACTTGAAATGAGGCATCGCATCGAACATCGAGTACTGAGCCACCGTCGAGTGCACGAATATATTAAAGCCGCTCGTCACCACCACCAGCACCGGTATCATGATCAGCACCGTGATGTAGATAGAGAACTGCCGGATGTAATTCCTCGACTTCTTGACGTTCCATATACGGTTGAACGACAGTTCGATGTTATTAAAAAACGAGTACACCGCCCACAGCAGCACCACCAGTCCGACCCCCAAGAACAACCCGTCCTGCGTCGTCGCCAAGTAACGCTCGACAAAACCCATGATATCAGGTATCGCATTCGTCTGCTCGAGGATAGTGATACGATGCAACTGCTCCTCTATCACCTGCTCAAACCCGAATCCTTTCGCCACCGCAAGCACCATCGCCAGTATCGGCACCACGGAGAACACCATCGAATAAGTCAACGCCTTCGAACGCGTGTTCAACTCATCTTCCGCATAACCGCGTATCGAGAGCACTATCGTCTTGAGGAACATATAGAGTATCTTCCGACCTTTAGACAAGTCGTTGCCGGTTCGCTCCCACAGATCGTGGCGAATGAAGTGGTATATCTTCTGAATCATGGCTATATGTCGTGTGTGTATTACAAAAGTTTGTGGGATATAGTCCTGTCTATAAGCCGAGTTCTGTACTCTCTTGCGAGAGCGTTTGCCATTAATCTATGGTCTGCTTTTTCGGTCAGACTCGATCGTTCGTCCCTCTGGCTTGGGCGAGTAACCCTTACGCAATGATACCATCGCACGCCAGTCTATTTGAACTTTCAACCCATAGGACGACTTGACGCCTTGCTTTTCGGCAAGACCGGTAGGCTCTTACTCTACCTTTTCACCCTTACCATCGTCGCCAATGGCGGTTCTTTTCTGTGCCGTCTTCCAAACATTACTGCCTGCCGGCCGTTAACCGGTATGGTACTCTCTGTTGCCCGGACTTTCCTCCCGAGGAGCAGTTTCCTTGCGGATTTACACCTCCAGCGACAAACCAACATGGCTATCCCCCACAAACTTTGTCTCTATATTGTATCT
>CAYNMA010000011.1:0-35960 GCA_964398075.1 uncultured Bacteroides sp.
TATTATTCTGAGACTCATTATAGAGCTTGGTGCCATCCATACCATTAGACATCTTGTCTGTAGTAAGCTTAAGATAAGCTCCAGCCCAGTTTCCGAGTTCTGATACAAAACCTGTTCTAAAGATTCTTTCCAGAGTATCTTTCTTTACAACTCCATTAATCTGTACAGCATTACTCAATTCATTGATAAAGTTATTTATACTAGATGCACCAGTTTCTCCCAACCACATAGCTAGGGCATTTCTACCGACTCCTCCATACTTACTAGAAAGCATATTATCAAGGATATCTTTATTATAATTAATACCTACCATTCTAAGCATATTACATACTCTATCCTTAATTCTTTCTATATCAGTATTAGTAGCTACACTTGTAGGGAAGCCATTCAGTAAGACTTCTGAAGCAGTCTCGTTTTGTAAACCTGTAGCCAAGTCCTGTAAGTACGTTGCTATTAATGTAAATGCGTTTCTCTTTGCAAGAGTTGGCATTGGCACTTCTCTACCATTTGAGTTATACTTATCACAAAGAGTAAGCATACCATTTCTGTCAACTACTTTATTTATAATGCCAGTCTGACCAGAAGTTAAGAATGAACTCCAAAGCTTAGGATAAGCAACTGCGTCTCTATCATAGTTAGATTGAGAAATCTTTACTTCAATACCACCAGCACTATCTCTGAATGACCTACCAATAATAAAGTTATGCTCATGTCCCTTTATAGCACTGAACACCTGTATCATTAATGCCTCTTTGTCGTAATCAATGCTGCGTAAATCACCCTCTGAGTCATACTTGTAACAAGAGTTATATAATCTACTATACTTATCATATACAGCTTGATACATAGGGTGTTGTGTAGAAAGCTTCTTAAGTTCATCAAGTAAATCAGTTGGGCTTGCTACGTTGTGTAATTTGCTAACTATTACATTATACACTTGCTGAATAGGCATAAATGTTGGGACGCCATACTTATTCTTTGTTAAGTCCAATGTAAGATTACCTTCGTCATTAAACTTGTAGTAAGGGATAGTGGCGAACATAAACTTAACTGGTTTACTTACAGAGTCAAGCTTATTAAATTCAAATGAAGATCTATCGTATCTCTCAATAGATTTACCATAATCATTCTCTTCAAGCTCTCCTCCCTCTTGCTCATCTTCGTGTGCATATTTACCATCGTAAGCGTCCATTATCTCTGTGAGATATTTCTTTATCTCTGGAGCTATAGCTGCGAAATTATCAAATACAACTTCACCTTTGTCATTGAGTGTAGCGTGGAATACTTCTCTAAATGCCCGCTGTGCATAAGTAATGCCATTCATGGTCATATATTGGCCATTTAAAATCGGCTTTGTGGCACCAGGCTCACCAGTAAGACTATTTATAACTTTTGTAGAAATGTATTTAATAGGCATGAATGAATCATCATTTACAGCCTTATATATCTCAGATGAGTCTTTAGTAGAGTTAACGATAATGTAAGCAAGAGCTCTAGCCATATGTTCTTTATCTGATGCCGTAGCAATATGCTTAAACTCTTTGCCATTTATTTCATAATGCAAGCTACCTTTAAACTCTTCTTGATAGCGTTTAATTGCTTCATTAGTAGCCGTTCTATTAGCGTATTTACCAGTCTTTACATTATTGAACATCTTAGCTATATTACTATAGTCGCTTCTGTATTTCATCCACATGCCAAGTCTAGATGCTACTCTCTTAACGATAGTTTTAATCCAGCCTTGCTTACCTATAGTTTTAGCATCTTTTGTTCCCATCATGTAGTCCACAAATAAGTCTGCTAAGCCTTCAGCTACTTCTCTATCAGTAAGATTACCATTATGTTTACGATAAGCTTCATACATCTACTCTCTCACAGAAGGCTCTACAAGCAATTCTAAGGCTCTATGAAAGGCTTCGTGGAAGCCAATGGTGTAAGGTATCGTATTAGATAATCTAATTCCATTAGTGGAGCATTCTGCAAGTACTACGTTGCCTGCTGTGAATGGAGCGTCACTAAGAGCTTCTTCGTTTATCCATTCTGGAGTAATGCCAACCGATTTGGCCACCCACTACATAACAGCGTCTGCAAACGATGGTGCACTATCACGTTTTTTGTTTTCGAATTCAGTTCTACTCATTTCATAATGGAAGAAATCCATAAAACTATCTTGAGCTTTCTTTTGCTCAACCTCAACAGATTGTTTCTATACAGCTTGCGCTACTGTAGACGCAGTTGAAGACGGGGCATTTTGCACTAACTCTACATTGTCAACATACACGACAGGTGGGCTCAATTTTCTTGCGGCTGTAGTAAGATAACCATTCCGTAGTAAGTATCCAAGGCCTGTTGTACCTTTACCATTATCATACATAAAGTCTTCTCTTTCAAACGTAAGGCCGTTAGGGAGTTCAACTTTCTACAGACTCTGATCGTACGCAAATTTATTTTTAACCTCATTCAGTACGGTGTTTCCACTAGACTGTATATACTCGGACATATTCTGCTGCAAAAACGCGGGGTCTTTGGTTATATACATATTACACAACGCATTGTATAAATTAGTATAGTCTTGAGGATTATTCAATGGATAAGCTGCATTACCGATGTATACATATTTGTTAAGTGGATCCAACGTAACCATTCCTTCTATAGAGTTAAACTTTTCATTAAGTACCTTCGTGTCATCTTTTACATACAGTACCTGTTTTAACAAAGCGTCTATAGAATATCCTTGATACATAGTCTAGCCCTGGTTGACTCTATACCATAAAAGATCTGCAAGCTTATTAGCCTAACCGCCAACTCCAGCTGTAAACTTAGGCGAAATCAATGGAACGCCAATGCATCTAGCCTAAACTGGCTTTTCAGTTTCACCAGTATCGTAGAAATATACAATATTACCAGACTGAGTTCTAGCAGTATGCTTTAAGTATTCCCTATCGAAGCCATCTATTACGGTACTAAGCTCTGGACCACCATACACATTCTTTGTAGCTTCGCCAGTATTAATGTTAAGGGTTGTCTTTAGATATCCAATTCTGTTATTCTTGTCACATGTAATCTCGTATAGATTATGCCGATTAAGCGTACCAGCAAACAAGAATTTTGTCACAGACTGCTACTGTTCTCCATTTACAATTGAACCCTTAGATCTACTAAGTGTAAGACTTATGTGATACCCAGGATGCGTCTGCATAAACTGATACATATACCTGACCTTCTGTGCAAATGTACTGTCAGCTTTGAGTTTTCTTGCATAATATCTCGAATCTACGCCTTTCGGTCCAGAATCATTTCCTTGGTCAAATGTCATGTAGATTACATGACCTTTTGAATCAGTAAGTTTAAGCTATACATCATCTCCAACCATTACTAACTCCGCATTACCAACTTTACCATCCTGGCCTGGGTATATCAAAGCTGGGTCAAGAGCTATAGAGAAATAGTTTGGATTAAGCATTGCTTTAAATGCAGGGAAATGCTTTGTTGTATCGCTATAAAGCTCTCTCCATTGCACATCAATGTTATTTATGCTTTCTGCACTATTAGAGTCAAACACTTCTGTTTCAGATGGATCCACAGGGAATCTTATATTAAATCCAGCGATAAAATCAGCCGCGTCATATGCTACCTCTTGTAAAGCTGCATCCATTGTAGGATTACCAGATTTTGTATTAATGGCTTGGTCTACAATAAACTTATACTAATTATTAAATACTCCCGACCAGAATCTTTGTAAATCTCTATTTCCAACAAGACTGTTCATAAATTCGTCTTCAAATGTAGCCATATAAGACTTAATCTTATTGAATAGAGTATATGAAGCGTTGCCTACATTAGAAGCAAACTGAGTACTCCACCATTGCGTAGCCTTCGTAGCAGCGTCGCCGTATATAAAACTATTAGAAACAAGTCTATTAATAGCCGCAGCTATGAGCTTTTGTTCAGCCTGTACAACACCTGGCTCAAACTATTTAGAGCCATAGAATTGATCTATTGCTGCTTGAGCATCATATACAGCATAGATAAGCTCATTTATCTTATCACGTTCTTCTGCTGTAGTTACTCTAAGATTGGTAACCTAGCTAAGTAATACATCTAATCGCTTGCAGGTATTATACACATCATCAAGGCCAGCTTGGTACGCATCATCCATAACATCATGGTTGAAGTAATCCTCTGGGTACTCTTCTTCTATATATTGCTGCGGTTTCTTTTGTACTTTAAGCTGTTCTAAGCGCTCTGCAGCCTCTTCTTTTTGGGCTTGTATATCTTCTATCATAGAGCTGATGTTCTCCATCTAGAGCATCAATTCTGGCTTATTTGAGCCTTCTATAAAGATATTATGCTCTTGCTTTTCATGGCGCTCTCCAGACAGCGCATCTATCTACTCTAATACAGTGTTGAGTTCGTCTGTAAGTTCTGTGAGCCTTTGCTGTAAAGGTTTTACAGTTTCTTCCGCAATCTCCTGATTAGTCTTTTCATAGTAAGGTGTAACAGGCTTACAGAAATCTAATGGTTCTATAGAGAAGATTCTATCGGCTGCAATGAAGTTAGCACGTCTATCTATTACAAATGGGAATACATATGTACCAATTATATTTGAACCAAACATGTTGTATAGCACAGAACTAAGCGTCTTCATCTTCTTCTGCGCTTTTTGCATCATTGTTTCTGCACTATGATAAGCAAGAGCACCAGACTTCATCTTTTGTTCCATCTGCGGCATGAATGAACTTCTAACATCAATAATCATTATCTGACCATCATTGCCAACAAGAACAACATCTGCCTAAGATTGGATACCGTTACCATTCTCATCAAAACCATAAATTGGTGCATCTACATTAAGTACTCTATACTGCCCAGATGCTAACATCCTGTTCTTCACAGCGTCCACGTACTGTAGAGCCTAATTTAATCCCTGCATACCTGCAAAGTTCGCTGCAGATTCAGATATATCTACACCAAGTAATGATTGCTGTACAAGAGAGCGTATAATACTTGAGTCTTCTAAGGATTGTGACCTAAACTTATTGTTATCTATAGATGTTAGATAATATACAAAGCCCTACATTAACTCTGGCGCATTGTCTTGTTTAAAGATTTCTTCTACTATACTAGTAAAATCAATATTGCTAAATCTATCACTATTAGTAAGCAAATAAGAAATTACGCCGTCCTTATCTTTGCTTGTGATATCACTACGAATCTCATTATAATTAGGCTCTACTTTAAGTCTATTTATTTCATCTGGATCTACAAATACATGTAGTTTTCCATCTTCTGTATAAGCAATAGAAGCATTATAGCTACTTACAAGGGTTCTTTTCTACTGCTGTTCAAGAACGTGTTTATACCCTTCAAATGCGATATCCTATGATGCATGCGTAGCTACCTGAGCACCATAAGCTTGTACATCAAGAGGTGTATTCATATTCTCCTTCTCTGCTCTAGTAGAAGTAAGATAATGACGGATATACATAGCTTTAGCTATAGCTACAAGTTTAGGACCGCCTTGCTCTCCCTCTTGCTCCATAACTTCTTTAATATCGTTATAGAACTGCTCAAACTTATAAAATCCAACCTTAGCGTTCTCTATAAGGCCATTAAACGACTGTATAGCAAGCTCATCAAATCCAAGTAAGAAAGATGCTCTAGCTTTATTTCTGCGAGCCTTACGCTTCTTTCTATAGTGCTCTCTAGCCTTATTTTTCTTACGCTGATACTCTTGTTCTCTAGCTTTTATATGCTCAGCTAATTCTTCTTTTGGTTTAGCTTGAGGAGTAGATGTATCGTTTACATGCATCGCAGCCTTATACTCTTCGTCTATCTGTTTAAAGTCTTCTTTAGCCTACTTATCTTGTTCAGTGAATTCTTCCTCATTAAGATTTGTTATAGCATCGCCATTAGCTGTATCTGCTAAGAACCAATCTAGAGCATCGTTATTAGCTTGAACTTCAGCAATCCGCTTAACACGTTTATTTAAATAAGAATTCTTTGGGTCTTCAGCCTTAGCTCTTTCATGCTCCTTCTTCTGGTATTTATCTCCAAGTGTAAGCTGTAGAGTTTGCTCCTTACGCTCGTATCTAGCCTCTGTTGGATTATACTCATAGTTCTTACCGTTCTTTACAACGCCATCAGTTTGAGCCTGTAGTTGTCTTTGAATAAGTTGGTCATTAGCAGCGTAAATAGCCTGATATTTCTCTTCGTCAAGAATCTCTTGGTCTCCATAGCCAATTGCGTCTGTAGCATCTGTCACATATTGTAAAGCTACAGCATCATTAGAGTCAGCTTTAAAGTCTTCATCAACATTTGCAATCTGCTCTTTTATCTGCTTTATCTGCTCGTCTATACTCTGGCTAAGGAACTTAGCATCTGGTCTAGTTGTATGAATACCAAGTTTATCGTGAGTGAAGTTAAACCAGTCATCAAGAGTAGTCATCTAAGCTTTTAAGTCAAGCAAAGCATGCAATCTATTTACAGCTTGGCTAAATGAAAGAATATTACTTCTTCTAGTCTGCTGTATATTGTCCCTGTATGTCTTACTGTAGTCTTTATATTTCTCTTCAGCCTCAGCTCTCTTAGCAGCCTTTACTTCCTCTGTATCATCTTCCTTTGTATTAGCCTTTACGTAGTTATCTATAGCTTTCTACTTCTGTTCTGCGGCAGCTAAAGAATCCTCAAATATATTTCTAGAAGCAATGTCTCCTTCTAGTTGTTCTGTTCTATCTTGGTATTTCTTTTGAGAATACAAAGAATCAAGTGATACACTTCTCTCTTGACGTTCTTGAGAGTTCTATATTCTCTGCTGTAAGAGATTAGCTCTATCAGCAACAGCTATATTATACTCATTGGTATTCTTATATACACCTTGAGCTTCCAACTGCTTATTAAACGCCTTGTCATTTACAAGATTATTGATAAGCGTAAGATTCTGCTTCTTCTGCTCCCAGAATTCATCCGTACCAAGTCTACCGCTTCTATCTGCACGTTTCCTATCCTTCTCTTGCATATCATTAAGGGTAGTCATTGTCTCATTAACTAACCCTTTGGATACAGCATCTACGAGAACTTGGTTGTTTACTCTAGTAGCGTTCTCTGCAGCTCTATTAGCAATAGTAGAGCCAAGTATGAGATCATTAGCCTTGACTTGTTTTCTAATGTTATTTACGCCAAAGAATGTCTGAGTAAGTACAGATGGGTTCATACCACCCATAAAGAAACCGCCTTTCCAGTTGCTTACGGCTTCGCCATCGTCAAGTAATTCAGAGTTACCAATACCTGCAGCAGCTGCATAGAACTTAGCAATCTAACCTCCGAGCTTAAAATCGTTCCATAATAACTCTGCAAGATTACCAGAGTCATAGCCGTATGTTTTAGCGAAGTCTTCTTTACTATTTATATACTGAGCTAACTCTTCATTACCTTCTGAGAAATGGTCTACAACACCAGCCCTAGCTGAAGCATAGCCGTACTTACCTAAATACTTTAATACATCAGTAGCTGTACGATGCTTAACCATTTGTTTAAGCGCCTCACGCTTAAGCTACTTTGTACCAAACATTTCTGCGAGAGCAGCAGTTTTATTAAATGTAGCCCCAAGGAAATTAGCAAGCCCAGCTTTTGTACCATCTGGGATAGCTTCAAGCACTGCGTCTTTAGTAGCCTTTATAGCGCCGCCTACAGTACCACCTACAACTTTACCAATTCCTCTACCAAGAATACCACCACCTAATACATCTGATACATCTGCACCGACTTCTGCACCACGATCTACAGCTTTACCAATAAATGAATTTTGATATCCCTTTACATCAGATACTACATTCTTAATTGAGTTTACGCCCTTAGAAACAACCTTGCCTGCTGCTGAGCTAGCAATCTTTCTACCAACTGCAGTGCCACCAATTTTAGAAGCTAAACCCATTCCATATCTACCAGCAGCTCCAGTAATATCTACTGTCGATACAAGGTATTGCGCAGCTGTAGCTCCCATAGTTCTTACGTTGTCGGCCATAAACTGTTGTTTAAGACCCTTTGTAGCGCCTATTTTAGCTTTGTTTAAACGGATATCATTACTCTGTATTGCGCCATTACCAAACATCTACAATACATTATTGAGGCCCATACTGTTACTAACATCATAAAGCTCTTTGGCTTCTTTATCCGACAAACCACTAGCCTTAGCCTTCTTGATTGCTTCATTCTGTAATGCGATTACAGATGGCATCTTAGATAAATCTTTACCTTTAAACTGCAATTGTAAATTAGCCTAGAGGTTATCTCCGTATCTTTGAGCTGCTTCTTGATAGTTCTCACCTACACCAGATTGATAGTCGAGTGGGGAGAGTAACGCATTACCAACATTGTTTACCACGGCCCCACCAACGCCGCCGAATTCTGCTGTAGCTGTAGCAGCCGCTACAGAAGCGCCAAGTACAGCTGTGTGGCCAGCACCAGAAACAATTCCAGCGCCAGACGAGTAAGAATAACCCATCTGAGCAGATTGCCCCCAAATAAAATAATTGAGGTCATTCCACTTAAGATTGCCGCCTTGCTATCCGAGTTGTTTGCCTTTCTAGCTAACATTCCAGAAACCATTCCAAAACTGCTTACGTTGCATTTTATTCGGGAGGATACCATATTGCGGTTTCCCATATAAAGATTCTTCTTCATCTTTAATATCTTGGTCTCTATCTTTTTTGTATTGATTTATCTCTTCAATCTTCTAAGATAGAGTTTTAGTGTAATCAAAGTCTGGATCTATGCCAAGCTGCTTCTAAAGTTTACGCTTTTCTATGTTAAGCTTGCGTTTTTCAGACTCATTTACAAGGCTAAATCTTGAATCAGTAGTATCGTATTTGTTAGAGGTAAATTTCTTCTCATATGCCCTAGCCATGTCGGCGATATCGGATTCGTTGTATCCACTCTATTTGTAGTTATTGTATTTTTCTGTTATACGTTTATATAACTCATCGTAGTCAACGGATCCATCTACAAAATCTTGGTTCTCATAAGCTTTAAGTGTGGCTATTTCTTGTACATACTGATATGCGTCGGCTAATTCTTTATCAGTTTTAGCCAAAGCTATTCGTCCTTGCGATTCTTGGATGCCACCCTCACTTGAGTTGTTTGCAAAATTTCCAATTATATCACTAAGCCTATAAAGCGTTTTGCGAACAGAATTATCTCCGAACTTTTTATTAAGCTCATCTTCATATTGATTCTTTAAATCGTACCAATTACGAATTTGCTCTGACTCTTCTTCCGCTTTTAAAGATTCCTTTTCTTTCTAATCTTTTAAAGCCTTGGCAAAAATATCAGCTGCTTCTTTATTCTTTTCCTCCCTCTGTCTTTTAAAGAACTCTTGGATTCTATTATTTGAATCATAATCTTCAATTGCGTCTAACTCTTTTTGCAGCGATCTCCTCGATGGCTTGTACCAGTCTCCGTGTGGGAGTGACTGGCTAATCGGCTAAGAGGATGGATAATAGTGCACATAGTCAGTTGCGATAGGCCTTTTCTTCTCTTGTTTCTTCCTAGCCGCAATCTTATCTAGGTTCTTTCTAAAAGCAGAAGAGACTCTAGTATACGGAGTACTAGAGTCTGGTCTTAAAATATATTGTAAGTTATTTGCCATAATTAATTAACTTTAACAGTTTCTTTAGCCTCGAGCCAAACTTCATTTACCTTATGGTTGTCTGGCGTTACTTTCTATCCGTTGATTTTAGAAAGCTTAACCTTTACGTAATACTTACCATTTGTAAACTTTGTTAGATTACCCAAAACCTTTCCTTGAATTTCGTCACGTTTGCCAACCTTCCAGTTGAGAGGGGTATTAGTGCCGCGTTTTAATATAATTGGAGTAACGTCTTGAGTATTGAACTTTACGCTAGTATATCCTTCCTTTTCGCCACTCTGAGGATACTCTGTAACCTCTACGTTCTTGTCAAGGGCTACATTATTTTTCTTAAGACTTGACTGCTGGTCTAGTCCTGCAGAAACAGTAGGTTGAGCGTCTGCTACATCAAATATTGTTGGAGTATATTTGCCGCTTCCAGATGATCCGCCACGAGAACCTCTACCGCCAGAGTTACCATCATATTTGTGTTGTTCTCTCAACACAGCAAGCTGGTTACCCAAATCTCTTGCAGACTTCTTAGCATCCAATGCATCTGCTAAATCATTCTAATATTTAGCATACTTAAACTTATTGGCGTCCATTGTTTGTACACCAGCCTTAGGACTAAAGCTTGCAGCTACTTTCCCAGCAAATGCTTTTTGAGCATCTGCGTCTGATGGGTTAAGTCCCTGTGCTTGCATTTGAGATTTAATTCTCTGTATCTCAAATTGTCCTTGTGGAGTAGAAGCTATGGCGTCTGCCGCTTTATCTGCTGCAGTATTTATTTGATTGTAAGATATACCAAGGTAATCATTATTTGGATCATATGTTTGCCCAAGTCCAGTAACATCATCTTTAGATAAAAGCGTAGGCTTAATCTGGTCGCCATATGGTTTTGTAAGAGCATCAAGAGGTTTATATTCAGCAGGACTCATTGCAGTCCATCTCTAATCTGAATATGGGTCAAACTTCTCTAATGAAGGTAATCCTTGCTGCTCAAGCATGTAATCGTCATAATCTTTATCATACTTGCCTTCTGCCATCAAAGCAGCCTTTGACTTATTGTAGAGCTTCATATTCTCAGCATCAGACTTCCAATTAGCGAGTTGCTGATATGGGGTTTCTCTAATAACCTTCTAGATATATGCCCTGCCCTCTTGTGAACGGATTGGGTCTATACCATTCTGATACAGGTAATCCATAGCTTTCTATACCCTACCTCTAGTCTAATCGTAATACGCCTGATTCAACGATGCGCTAGGACTGTATAGGTCGCCAAACTCCTTAGCAAATTCCTTTTGTTCGTTATAAGCTCTTTCGTATTCACTTTTAGCAGAATTAATATACATCTGCATCATACCACTATCCAGTAGGTCCACTATTGGGACTGCTACTGGTTCGTCATACATTCCTATCATTGTCTACGCCCTCCGTATAGAACATGGTTATTCATATTAGCATCAAGCATGAGTCTTCTATAGCCATCAGTGACGAATCCTCCAATCCAAGAGTTGTATTTACCAATACCATTACTTTGGTCATTAAGCCACTATGCATTGCTTCTAAAACCTCCATTCTGGTAGTTGTTTATATAGCGCATATCCCCAAAATATCGAGGCCCATTCATAGCCTGGTAATTAATGCCAAATGGATTAGGGTATTCTCCATTTCTTGGATAACCATATTGTATTGTGTTATTTGGTCCTAAATTACCAAGGAACATATCATTAGGTCTAGTTAAATACAATGGGTCATTATAAAAGTCTGCATGAGACATATAGTTGGTCAACCAAGGGTTCTGGGAATAATTATATCCAGATGTTGAGTAAGGAGCATTAGTGTCACTTGCTGGAGTGGTGTTATTATTTCCATTTGGTGTTGCATTGCCATTAGGTGTAGTTGTCGTTACTGGTGTATTATTAGGAGAAGTTGTTGGGCTTAATACACTACTAGGTGTACCAGCTGACGTAGTCGCAAATGGGCTTGTATAGCCTAATGGCTTAGAACCAATTTTTTCTACATTAAACTTATACTGTCCAGGATTTGTACTAACGGCATTGCTACCACTAGCTCCTCCGTATATTGCATTTAAAGCGTCCTTACGATTATTTACATCATCTTGGTAAATACTAAGCGTATCTTCATACTGTCTATTCTTAATACGGTCTGCCCAGTATTTCTGTGCTTTCTGGCCAAGAGCTGCAAGATGCGTTTCAATTCCTTTGGTCTTAGCTCCATGAGCTTTATTGTAGGCTTCCCAGCCATACTGTGCTGCAGCCTGTCTTCTAGCAGCATCTTGATTACCTTCTGCTAATGCTGCAGTTGCCCATTGCTGTCTATACTTATCATTCTGTAGCTGTGTGTTATTATAGATGTCTGCTGCATTTCTAGCATTGCCTAAAGCTAATGCTACACGCGCATTCTGTCTTTGTCCTCCAGTATACCCACCAGCCTGCTGCATTCTATAGTAAGCCTCTCTCTCAGCTTTATTAAGGGCTTGTAATTGATTGTAAGGATCAACTCTAAGCTTATTAAGAGTTTGTAAAGCAGCAGGAGCATATCTATTAGCAGCGTATATATTAGGCATCTATGGCTGTTCCTTAAGCCAATGCTGAAGCATCTGATACTCAGGAATAAAGCCTGATAAAGCTCCGTAGTTTAACCAGCTAGTAGGAACCTTGCCTCTGCTTGTAGTAGTTGTAATAGTTCTTGTAGATCTACTACTTGATGAGCTGCTACTTGACTTACCGTTATCAAAGCAATCAATCCCTCTATTAGCCTTCACCTAAGCTGCATAATCCTCGATCTAATGCTGTTTCTATTGTCTATCTGTAATATTCTTCATAGCATCTAAAATAGGGGCTTTAGCGCGCTGTAATTGGGCATTCTGAAGCTCCACTGTTTGTTTAGACAAAGAGCTAAGCTTGTTCTCCTTAGTCTTATTCTCTATATTGTTATACATCTGTAATTTAGCAGTTAAAGGAGCTACTTGGTCAGAAAACTTTTTCCCAGTGCTCCAGTCTATATCATTGCCCGCAATTACGTTCTAGTCATCTGCTTGAACAGAGCTTGGCTAGTTATCTACACCAACCTTGCCTTTAGTAACCAAAGTACCAGTACCATTAGTATAGTCTATAATACTTTCTCCTTTGCCCACTAAACTGTTTACAGGACCAGCCTAGTAACCATTAGGCGTCCATACTTTATTTGTTCTCATACTTTGGTTTTGTTTCTTATTCGTTTACGTTGTTTTAAATCTTTACCATGATTTGCACCAAATAACACAGTACCTGTAGTATCATAATTATCAGCGTAGTAGCGGTTCTATAATCCTATCGTATCCGCCATAGCTTGCTGGTATTGGTTGTTTACATCAGCTTGTACTTGAGCATTTGAATTAATGCGTTTCTATCTACGTCTAGCAGCACCGCTTCCAAATATTCCCCCAATAAGACCTACGGCACCTCCAACTATACCTCCTGCTACAGTACCTAATCCAGGGATAATAGATCCTACGGTAGCACCTAACGCTGCACCTTTACCAGTAGATGATATAGTACTATTTACTCCAGTGCTCTTCACATCTTTATACGCTCCTCTAGTATCAAGCATATTCTGTCTAGTGTACCCAATACCATTAACTACAGATTCATTCGTACCAGCCTCATTCATCATCTACTGGTCGCTTACTTTGTAATGCGCGTTCCCAACAATCTCGCTAGCTAAATCAGCTGCCTGTGTTACAGCTTTACCATATGGCCCTGGGATTATACCACCTATAGCTGTACCGTATCCTTTTATTTTAGTAGATGCCCCATCACTAAATTTACCTTGTTGTGAGAACAATGCTCCTTGTACAGTACCAGCCTGGCTTATAATAGAACCAGCATTAATGTTAGAACCGTTTTTGGTAGCATCAGTATTGACCTTAGCTATCTTCTAAGTTGGAATTGATGTGTATTGCTATTCTAAATATGATGTTGGAGAAGCTCCTCCAATGCTAGTTATTTCCTAACTGGATGATAACTTTCCAATATCATATCGAGGTAATCTATTAGCTATTCTTTTTCTCTGTCTTAACTCCATGATGTTCTAAATTTAGTAATTATATACTGTATTGATATACTTGTATTTGGGAGTTCGTCTTCAATAGAACAAACCAAATATTTACCTCTCATTCTAGATCCATACAGCTCTTCGTCGTCTTCTCTTGGAACACAATATCTATAGTTATGTTCTCTGTTAGTTATACTATCTTCTAGTGTGCTAGAAGTTTTTTGTGTTTCTGTAGCCCAAGTATAATTATGATTATTCTCGAAGTAACCCGAACCATTTAATTCTAACTCATCTTGAGGTGTCACTATCTCTTGATTATCAAATACCTTTGTAGTTATAGGAGCTTTATTAACAACGTACTTTAAGTATGTAGAAGATATTACATTATCCCATGTGGTTGTATACTTATTATCTACATCCCACTGAGCTACCTGAAGATATCCATCATCATTTCTAACTAAGTAGAAGCCATTAGAGAATGATAAGGACTCGTCAAACTCTATATCATATATAGAAGTAAATTTATTCAATACTTCACTAAATGCTACAGACTCTTTATTCTTAAGCACTTTGTTAATAACCTCATTATTTTGAGCATCAAAGAACAACTTAGGTACCTAGTCTTTATCCTTGCAATTATCAAGTAAAGACTGTATAAGCAATCTCTTAGAGAGTGATACAGTTGATTCGCCTAAACTCTTTATTTCATTATTATGATGGTCAAACCAATATAATGATGTAGTAGATTGTGTGTCGCAGAATTCTTGTTTGTGCATACCTGACGTAGTATCATAATAATCGTACCTACTTAACACGCCTCCATTACCAAGAATAATATTGTTACCATTGTCATCTGTGGTAATAGCTCTTTCATTAACTGATAAAACTCCTAATGCTTTCTATTGCCAGAATACAAGCTTATCTTTGAAGTTTCTAAGATTAGTTATAGGACCATACTTAGTACCTACATCTAAGAAGTTAGAGCTCTAGAACTTAGTCCACGAATCTATATCTTCATCATTCTCTTTTAGGTTTGAATAATATACTCGGTAGTCCTACTTCTTATTAAAGTCTGATATATTCTCTGTGTCAAACGCAGCATGAACTCTATTCTTATCTTCTGCAGCATAAGCTGTATTAAATACATATTCTGGTTCAGTCTAAGAGTACTTACCAGCTATATCGGCTGGCTCTACTTGTAGATAAGTAGAATGCTCATTTGTAGCAGTTCTACTAAACTCTAAACCTCCAGACAATCTACAGTTAATGGTTGATTCTACAGGTATTGCATATCCTAGCATCATAGAGCATAATTCGTATTGTTCTCCTGCTTTATATGAGCCAGAATCAACGGACTTCATAAAGTTACAAGCTGCTTTGTGCATTGCAGTATAATCTAATACAGATATAACTACATCTCCATCAAATACCGCATTCCAGCCCGTATTAGCCTCAAAATACTGTCCAGTGGAGTAATATACATTAGTAGACTTAGCCTCGCTAGAATATCCGTTATATGGCGTTACATGCTTTCTGATATTACACAAGCTAGTACCAGCGATACTCTCTATATTTACTCCGTTGTAATTACAGCGTTCATTTGTGTATGTTAACTAGTTATTAACATTTTTATAATACGAATTAGCTCCAACAATATTCTAGAATATTAGCTTCTAACTAACACCAGAGCCTACATCCATCTTATCAAGTTGTAAGACCGCACATCTACCGCCTGTAGCATACGGAGCATTTAGCACATGGCCTTTCTCAGTATTAGCCCTCACTCCATTATAATCAAGGCTTATAGAACGGTCGCCATCACTATAACCATTTATAAGGTCATTTATCATAGTCCAAGGGTCGTCTCCAAGTTTGCCACCTTTATCAAGCTAAGCTCCATCTATACCATACATTACAGCATTGCAATACTGATATTGTCCTATAGAATCTATATGGTTTTTGTATTCAGCCTAAGGCCACCATCTACCATTGTCTTTAGTATTTGAATTAGATCCTTTTTCTTCAAACGTCATTTTGAGTATTTGATCCCATTGCAATGAAGTAGCGACCTCTATATCGTTTATTTTTGCAGATGTTGTATCTGAACTGATCTCACTATACGCTTGTACAGTCTGATGCTTAAAGTTATCATCTGGGTCTACTCTTACAGCCTCTACAGTAGCGGCTTGTTCATATAACTTAATATACCCGTACACATTATCCTTAATTTTACCTTTATCCTCTCCAGATATAGCATCTGTCAAAGCCGTAAACTTACCAGGTTTAACATAAGACCACGGACTTAATGTGTCATAAATAATCTAGCTAATTGAACCACTACCACTAAACTTATACGCGCAAGGTGCTGCCTTGTAATAACATCCCCACATATACTATGCTGTCATCTTAAGCATGTATGAGTCTGACACGTATTCTTTATTTAAAACTTTATTTGAATCTGCATCGTAGTAATAATACTACCAAGGTTTTGTAGGACTTGTAAGATTTCCTGGTTCTGTAAAAATATTTACATTAGATATACCTGGGCGTAAGAAATTTTTATACGCTACATTTCCTTTTCTACTAAAGTATTCAATAGACTTACCTTTACTATCAACTAAATCTATAGCTGAACTACCAAATAAATATCTAAGCGGTTCTATTCTAAAGTCTTTATTCTTAAAGACTGATTTCATAGATTCGGGTTGATATACGACTTCTGGAGATACAAACTGTAATAATCTTGTATTCCCGAAGTTTGTAGCACATACCTTTGCTGAATCCTCTATGCTTTCACCAGGATTAAAATCGTCCCAAAAGTAATTAAAAGCTCCACCCTGTGCTACCATAGCAGTAGTAAGTAATCCTGTAGGGAAATACGTATGGTCACCCTTAATCTTTGTAGCAGGGTCTAAGTATTTAACAATAGGTTTGCTAACAACGCCTTGCGATATTGTAGCAATATCTGATTCTCTACGTACACATCTAACGATTTCGTACCCTACACACCCTTCAGGTAAATTCTGTACATTAAACGCTACTCCCAAAGGTAATGAGGCTAGGTCGTATATAGTGCCACTCTGGCTCTTGTAATGCGATATAAACGTGTTAAAATACTTATCGTATAGATTAGGCGTTCTAATATCCGCAATCCATTTAACGGGGCTTGGAGTGCCTGTTTTGTCATATAGAATAATACCATATCTATACAACTCATTGCGCCTTAAAGATTTTGTAAGCCAAGACTCTGTTATTCTACCAGGTTCGTCTGTTATAGGGATATTAGCCTCCTCTAGTCCATTCTTAGATATAAAGTATGCCTTAGGGGTTTCTAGTCCTGATTCTTGTTTTATTATGTTGTACTGTGTACCAATATTTAAAGAGTCTTTATCTATTTCACAAGTATCAATAGGAATGTAGGTTAGCACAAATCTCCATGAAACATTAACACCAGTACCACCGTAGTAACCACTATCATCATATAAACACATCTTCTTATAATCGTCCGCCAACTATTCGTTTATATCGGTATACGGGTTATAAGAGTCTTTGCCTACCTTATCGTCTTTAATCTCAGATATAGAGTTGTATGTTTTAAGCTCTCCGTTGTCTATATCTTGTAGAACTATCATTTTGTTATTGTTCCTAGAGAACGCCCTAGCATCCCAATCTTTAAACTTATCAGAATCCATCATGGTTTGCGCCTGCGTACAATTTGCGGCAAACATAATCTAGTCTTTGTTCTCTATAGAATTAGGGATTACATGCACACCAGACATACTATTATACTCTTCTGGGGTTATAGTGTCTATAGGATCTTGTCCCACATCATTAAATACAAAGTCTTCAGTATCTTTATCAAAGATAGAGTCGTAGATAATTTCTACAGTAGGTACTTGACCGTTCTAATGTACAGTAAGTCTAAAGATTCTGAGTCTATTAAACTTTGCTCCAAGCTTTAAATCCGTTATGCTAGGGATAACTATTTTAACACCGCAGTTTGTAGTCTTACCATAGTTTATGCCTTCGTATTTAACAACGTCTGTACTATTAGTTTTATTGGTGTTGAACACAGGTATCTATTGACAAGCTGGAGATATATCTGTAGCATTGCCATGTTTTGTATACAGTTGATAAGAATAACTAACCAATCCTGGCTTCATCATACCTGTAATATATTCCTTAAATACAGGTTTCTTAAACATTACTGAAGGGTACGAAGACTATGTGTCTATATTGCGTTCCGCATCATAATCCTCTGTTATATTTATAACTATCATAGGATTAAATGAAGTAGCCATATAAAGCTTAATATCGTCTTCATCTTCGTATTTAAGAGAGATAGAAATAGACTTAGGCCACTCTTCTTTATCAATAGGCCAATCTATAAGCTCAGACCTAAAGATAACCTTGGGGTCTATATCATGCCATTCTTTCCCAGAATCTTCACCATTACCTATCATATTAGTAAACTTGGCTACGCATAACTCTGGTTTTGTATTTAGCTCTGATATATATATTATAACACCGTAGTTCCTTATAGTTCCAGCTGCTAATATTCTCTCTACTTTCTAATCTAACCCTCCTGCAAACTTTATACCAGGGATAGGTGATATACTTCCAATCTTATTATTCTCATCATACTGCACAACTCTTAGATTCTTTGCCATTATATAGCTTCCTTCTGCTACTCTATCAATTGAAGAATCGCAGTCAAGACCTGTAACAAAGCTGTTAATCTATGTTGTATTTTCAGTAGCCATAATAATAATCGTTAAAGTTTAATTGTCTTGAACCTACGTTCTTAAAGAATTCATCGTCAGCATCCCAATCTGGAATAAGCTTAGTCCATTCATTCTTAATACCTCTCATTTCATCTTCGTTAGGCATCATTGCCTCTGCGTAAGCTTTATTTCTATAAAGCTCCCATTGGCCTTGAATATAATAGTAAGCATTCTGACCATATCTCCCTTTCCCACATAATGTACCTTTAAGATACTTAGGGAAGCTAAGCTTCATCATAACGTACCAGTATATAGCTTCTTGGTATGATGCTAAGTCTGGGATTAAGGGATAGCCTCTTTCATCTGTAGCGATAGCTCTATATGCTATTTTTACAAACCCTTCTAATCTATTAAGAACTATCCAACCTGGTTTGATCCAGTATGTAGGTTCATGTGTCTTCTTATCGTGTATAAGCCCTAGCAACATAGAGCTATGATTTATTCCTAATAACTCTGACCGATGCGTAGGAATCTTCTCAACATGCGGCATATTAGGGTGATGATGCATACGTGGGTTAAAAGCCCTTGTGTTTAGGTTTTTAAACGTGCTTTCATCTTTTCTAGTAGGTATCCATTCTGAGCCTGATTTTGAATAGGCTACAGATACAAGGGTTTCCAAATCCTCTGGCAATGGTACCTAACCTTCATGTAGTTCAATAGGATCTGTCTCTTTGTCTACATACTAAGTAGGAGCTCCTATCTTTTCTACAGCCTCAAATATCCACTCCCTAATATCAGTTATACGAATATTCTTTTCAGACATATCTGCATCTGACATTATTTTAGCAATGACAGATTCACATTTGGTATATTTGTATATCATTGATATTTATATAATCTTGTTTATTAAATATAAGCTATGCTAAATGCCTTTTCTTTTCCCTTACAAATTGTAGCTAATATTTGTATCTAGCAGGGAATGTCTATGGTAGTTTAGACCAGAACAATCTATACTTATATCCATTAGAATGTTCGTTAAGATGATATATTCTTTTACCTTCTTCTTTACTGGTCTTATAGTCTACAGATAAAGACTTATCAGTATAAGTCTTAGGCTTGTATTTAACTATACATATAGTACCTAGTCCATAAGGCATTTTAAAGGCCCTAGAACGCTCTAAAATATCTTCGCCTATAGTTTTATTAAACGCTTCTAAAACGCGCTTAAAACGGCTGTATTCGACGTCCTTGTGGGCCTTTCTAAAAGTTCTGTATATATCAGCTATCGTATAGCCCTTTTTGGATTCTCGGAGTTTGATAACCATGAGGTTTAATACTTGATAGTGATGAGTCATTAATATCGTCGCTTGGTCTATTAAGCATAAACGCAAGCTCAGTCTTCATAATTGAAGACTTTATTTCTGGAACCATCCATCCTGGGATTGTTACATCGGCTTCATCGTCAGCATCCTCTACAGGATCTACATTAGCTGTAACGTAAATGTAGTCGATATCATCTGCTGGGCCATCTATGTAGATGTAGCCATTATCATACCAGCATGTTGGTTCTAATCTTGTGTATCTTCTGAAGTAATGGTAATGTCTGCGCATATGATGCATATACTGTATAACACAGCCATTGATATCATGTACGCTGATTATATCATCAGGAACATCATTCAGGGTTGATACTTTTTCTTTTGTTCGCAAACGCTGCCAACAGCAATTGCAAGAAGCGTCAGATTCATCTTCGGTTTCAGGTGCATCTATTACCTCTAATGGGCCTAAAGTTGATACCGTAGAGTCATCTGTGTCATCATCATCGTCTTCAGCATCTTTCTTATCCTACTCTCGCTTCTTTAAGAATGCGACATAATGCATAACCCATGCAGCAATTTGATCCCTTGATAAATCTTCGCTTTCACTTATATTGTTATTACGTACAAGTAGAAGTATATCATCTATCAATGTACGAAGTGAAAACATTTTCATATTGATTCTATTACTCTTACACTGTCTTCTTTTATCAAATCATTAGTGTTGATTATTTTATACTTGTAGGTATACTTTTTCTTCCAGTCTAATGTAAATAATCTCTAAAAGAAGTTCTTTTTGTTTTTATATTCTTTATGTTTGTATACGTATAGGTATTGAGTATTGTCTACTTTTAATCTTATGTTTATACTATCTTTATTAATGTAGTAGTATATTTTAGTAAGGTTATTATATTGTAGACTATCATTATAAGTAGAGTCCTTAATAATCTCTACTATATTACCCCCTACCCCCTTACTCTAGGTAACGTCTATCGTTTGTCCCTAAGTTGCTGCGACCTATATTTCCTTAGTTTTGACATTATTTCTCTTGCTTACAGAGTCTAGCTTCTATACCAGCTAATCATTACACTCTTTAAGCTTAGACATGTCTAGCTATAAAACGCCAGAAGCCTACTAGGCACCACTAATGGCATCCTAATAGGCCTCTATGTTATTATTAGCTATTTTAAGCTCTTCTGACAGCTTATTTACCTTGTTGTGGTAGAATATACCAGAACCAAGAGAAAGTGCCAGGAAGAGCCCTAGAAATGCGTTACGCAGCATCGTGATGTGGTTTGTTACCCACGTTATCATCGTTGCCATTCGTTTTTTCCTTTATATAACTTTTTATCTCTCCAAACTTACCCTAGATATATATAGTTACTCCATATATACTTGCGGAGTATACTAACGTCTGGGCAACAAATCCTAGTACACCATTTGATATGTCGCCTTGCTACAAATATTGTATCCAGGTTAGCGTTTGCCCACTTAAAAATGCAGCACAAGCTGTAGTGTACTACACTTTTTCTCGCCATGTACTTTTTATATTGCTCATATAATATCTATTGTTACTTTACTAGTTTTACAAGCCTTCTCAATTATAGGATATAGCTGGGACACTGTAGCTCTAGACTCTAAGACTTTACCTACGGCTTTATTCTTGCCTACTAGAATGCATCCTAATGAGTCAGCTGCAGTATTCCCTGCATGAATACGAATACCCTCAAAAGAAGGCACATTCATGAGCTGTGGAGTATACTTTTTAAACCTGTTTGAGTAAGTCCATTTTACTTCATATGTACCATACGGTATTGCTGTTTCTCCATAGACTTTCTTCTCACCGTTATCGAACTTACCATCTTTATCTAAGTCTCTTACGGTATCCTCTAATGTGTCACAAAAGTATTCTCCATCAATATATAGTTTTCCTATAGTATATGTAGGACGTAAAGCTATTCTCTTTAACTTTAACTCCATATACTGTATATTATAGCTGCTTGTAATGCTTGGCCTACAATACCTCCCGCTATACCAAATGCAAAGTCTTTCCAGTCCCATTTATTACCATAAGCTTTATCTTTATACTCTGTAGCAAGATTAGCGCCTATAGCAAAACCGATACCTGTTAATAAAGACCCTGCAGCTGACACCAAGAAGTGTTTGTATCTATTACTCTCTAAGAAGTCTTTTATTAACTGCATTAATAATTGAATTTTATCGTAAACGTAATAGCTGCCTTCAATTCATCGAGGTCTATATCAGTAGAGCCGCCACCGCATTTGCAGTTACATACAGCACGCAATGGAACTGGTCTGCTTAAACCTTCATTACATTTAGTGCAGTCCAAAGTCTTTTCAAATGTTTCTGAAGATATCCATCCGCTATCAATATACGACTTCCCTTTATTCTGATAGTATGTATCCTCTATATTAAATGACGTGTAATACTGTTTTGATGCGTTCTGAGCAACTGTTCCAGAGAATGTAACGCTCTAGCATCCCTTGGGGATAATCAAAGGTACATATTTAGCCTCAGCGTCAGTATCTATGTACTTAGATAAATCCATTGAAGAGTAACTCCCAGTCGAAGGTTCTGTATTAGCCAGAATAGAAGTAGAGTATGCAAACGGAGGATATTTAGATGCTGGCAAATAAGTTAGCGCTCTATACTTGCTGTAAGATGTCGTACTTCTATTTGCTCCAAATGGAGCAAGACGAATACCGTCTCTTACGGTAGATTTAGTGTCAGTTTTCATGATTACACATGTATCAAACGCATATTCAAAATCATCTTGTGTAAGCTGTGTAGGGTGCCACATGCGGCTAACTTTTAAATCTACAGTAGCTGTATTAGCAGGTGTTCCATAAGACGCTTTGACTGTGATATCAAGTTTATCGTCACTCCAGGTAGACATAATTAATGTAGCTGTCTTATTACTCTCATCTTTTGTTATTGCAGCGTGTTCAGCTCCCTTTACTATCTCCCAATCAGCATTAACAGCTTCACTGCTATTTTCGGCAGACAATACAACAGTTGAGTCAAGGTCTCCTTCTGGGACAACAATTTTTATACCATTAGTAAGATTGCCAAGATTACATGTACTAAAATCGCAATCAGGCACTTTTATTCCAATTCCCATAGTATTTTATATTTAAATTATTTATAAGGTATATACATGATGTCGTGAGTCTTTCCATCAACATCTATATCGGCTCCGATTCTAGCAATCATTACAGTGCCCAATGTACGATTAATTCCAAAGAATGTCATACCATCCTGTGATGGACCACGACCATCCCTAATAAAGCTAAAGCAGTGCTGTGGAGAATAACCATTTCCGCAAACTGTATTTATAACCAACTGCTTATTAGTTGTACCTGAATAGTAGCCAATAAGGTCTTTGTGATAATGGCCAGTAACGTGAGCAATAAACTCAGCAGGAGATGTTACGGATGTAAAGTCTGCATCATAATTAACTGTTCCAGTACTAGATGTATATGTTCCAGAAATAGAGCTGCTGAGCATATATGCGTCAACAACCTTAATTATATGCTGAATACCAGTAACAGTTGAAGGAGGATCTATTTTATTAGTGCTTTCTGTAAAGAATTTATTATAAGTAGTATCTTCCGTAAGAGCGCCATCTGGTCTATGATAGCAAAGAAGTATGCCGTAGCTAGACGGAGTGGTTTTAAGAGTCTCTATAAACCAATTCATTTGGGTTTGTCCTATAGCTTCCGTTGTATATGAGCCACTAGTAGTTTCATATGGATTAAGCACTATGATTCTAGTATTATGAATATCTTGATAATAGTATGTAGCTCCATATCCAAAATCCTTCAAGAACATATTGTATATAGATCTTGTATCATACTCCCATCCGTCATGATTACCTACAACAGGAAGAACCTTTGTATTATACTTAGATGCTATATCATACAAATAGTTGAATCCATCTGTAGCGTTAGAAATAGTATAGTCACCGCCCAATATAGCAGCATTAACTCCAAGGTAATCACAGTACTTTAAGAATCTCTCATATCTTACTGCATCACTATGAATATCTGTAAGGAACCCAAAGAATGGGATATTACCAACATTCTCTAGCTGATATACAGTCTGATATGCACTTACGTTCTTAGCTCTGTCTTCTTGATGGATATGATCAGAGAATACATCTGAACCTTTATATAACAAAGCGATATCTCCATTATCTATAAGACTCTGTACTGTCTTTAAAAAATTTGACTGACCATCTGTCTTGTACTTAATATTCAGCTTAAACTGTATTGCTGTATTTGGAGTATTGCCATTATCTGGTTCATTTGGCATAGTGAAGGTGTCTCCGTTACTAAGCCACTCTGACGTGCTCTTAAGTGTATATGGCCACATATTAAGATATGGGTTATAGTAGATCTGTACACTATACCCTTCTGGAGCTTTAATTGTAAATGTACAGCCAATAAAAGGAACAGCTAATACATCTTTGCTAACTGCTCTACTTATACTGTAGTCAATAGCATTATTGTTTTTACCAGTAGTACTATTAATAGTACCTTGATCAAACTTGCCCAAATACATTGGGGTCAAACCAGAAGTTTCTTCATCTTCAGTAAGAAGAGACTTGAAATGATCTGAAATCTTAGCAGCATCAAGGCCATCTTCGGTGTATTGTAGGCCAACGTTTGTACTTGGATCAGTAACAAATATACCTTCTTTTAAAGCATCGAGTTTTAAATTGTTTAAAACTTTTGCTGCAGCAGTAAGCTTAATAGTGTTAGTAGGAGTTGCTGTATTATCTGCATAAAGTCTAATCTCGCTATTATCATACACTGCGCGCATGACGCCATCGTTATTGCTGGTAGTGTCAGTAATATAAAGGCCATCATAATGTAAGTAAGAGACTTCGTTTTCCTCCTCGTTTTCATCATATCGAACTACTCTAACTCCCACATTCGCACTGTTAGGGTTAAACCCAACTTCAACTTTACCTCCCTGATCTTTAGTACCACTAGTCTGTACAAGGTAATAATCAGTTGTAAGTAAACCGTTAGTAGCCTCGATGTTCCAATGAAAGCCTTCTTTGAGATCATCGTCATCACCTGGCTCTTCAGTAAGAATATTAGTAGCAGTCTTTACATCCCCAGCTTTTATATCAGCGCTCTCTACCTACCAAGAACCTCCAAGATCAGTTACCTTTTTAAATGAACTATTACCAGAGAAGGTAGTATCACCTGCAAATGATGCTGTTTTATTTACAGTGAGGGTATTTACAGTAGCATTGTCTGTAGTAGTATTATTAAAGTTAGCATCTCCTGTAAAAGTAGTCTTTCCAGAAAATGAATTATCTCCAGAGAATGTGTTGTTACCAGAGAAGGTAGTATCACCTGATGGATCTACACCTCCTTTACCACCGCCACCAGTAGCATTGATTTCACTCTGGAATTTGCCCTGGGTAGAATCCCAAATCTGAGACGCGTCTGCAAGAATGTTATCGCTAGTTACTGCTACAATCTTTCCAAAAGCTTTAATATTCTCAGGCTTTGCTGTAATCTTTGTATTTACGTATTCCATGTGTATTAGTCTTTATATTTAACATATATGTGCGAATATTCACCAGCTCCGTCAGCTTTAATAGCATTAGGACAAGCATAGTAATACAAGCCTTTACCAGTTACAAACATAGGCTCCGTAAGAGGGATATTAATAGCGAATCCTCCAGTAACGTTGCTATTAGCTTCTGCTGCTACAAATACTGGTTTACGTGTAACAATCCATAAATAGCTGCCCTCTGTGTCATTGTGTACACTTACAGGGTTAGTTAAATCTTGAGTCTTTGTAAGCTTAGTTAAATCAAGTGTATCAGGACCTGTTGTAGGAGCTACAGTAGAGAAGCCTACATAGTCATAGCTACCTTCTGCTACATTCGCTGTAAACGTCGTAGAAACGTTATCTGAGGCCCTATTTGTTGATACCTGGATAGTTGTCTCACTCGCTGTATTTGAAGCGATTAAAGCGCCTGTATTTGCGTCTACAGTGACATCGTTTGCGCCTGTAGATGTACGAATAAACTTAAGCGTTTCATATGGCCAATTATTAGGGTCATAATATACAGTGCTACCATTCTCTAAGAGTACCTGGATTCTATAGTACTTGTTAGCTGCATCCATCTCATTGAGATTTAAATGCTGTTCTTGCATAAGTGTTACAGGAGTATTAACAACCTTAATAGAGAGGATATTAGAATACTGCATTGTATCAGTATCTACATCAATCTCAATGTCACCGCTAACACCAGTACCATCTGATACGAGCTCAATTACTGAACCATAATCAATAGTATAGGTTCTAAGGTCAGTATTACCCCAACCTGGCTCGAATGTAGTGATAGACACTACAAGATTGTAGATACCACAAGCCTTCTGGTCACAAGCAGGGAAATACACAATAACACCATTAGCTGCTGATGTAAGCTTAGAAGGCGCTAAATACTTGCAATACTCTGGAGCGTCTGGAGCAATCTGGTCTACAACTTTAAGACCTATAGGGCGCTCATGGTGATGCTTGTGAGGAGGCTCTGGGAATACATGGTATACTGGGTATCCACATCTAGAATCTTTGCAATTGCAGTTACAGTCGCATTCTGATGCATTCTCATACTCAGTATTCACCAAGTAGCATCTAAGCTGTTTAATGTTAGATGAATCATACGAACGTGTACCACGCAATGTAATATTCAACTTAACATCGTTTCCAATTCTAATCTTTTGCATATTATAATATGTATATAAACAACAAAACCGAGGTAGGGTAAACTACCCGACCCCGGTCTGTATTAGTTAATAAATTAACCTTCAACTACGTTTGCTGAAGGAGCGTATGCTGTAGCGCAAGCCTTAACAGCCTCGAAAATCTTAGCTGCGATAGCATCGCCAGCTGCGCCATTATCTGAAACGTAGAACTCTACACACTGCTTTGTCTGACGCATCCAATCATCAGCTGTGTGATAGTGGTTCTCGAACTCAACAGTAACACCTGCATACTTGTTGTTAATGTCGGTAATCATTGCAGGCTGAGGATCATACCAGCAGCAACGATGCAATACACCAGAGTAATCAAAGGCTGCGCGCTCGCGATCGCGTACCAACTTAGCAGAAGTAGCAGAGGTAGTACCCTCAGTCTTCTTAATAGTTACACCAGTGTCGTACTTGTTGCTAGCAGCGAAGCCAGGAGCCTTAGAGTTTGTGTAATACATTGTAGCGTCGAAGCGTACCTTTGCATATACATTCTCTGTAACTGCCTGTTCATCATCGTCATACTTCAAACCTGTGATAGTAATCTTACCTGCAGCAGGAGCTGTACCAGCTTCATACTTAGCAGATACACGAGCACGACGATATTCCTTGTTAATCTGGTTAGCCAAAGCCTGAGCTACAACCTCACGGTCGTCACCTACTTCAGTTACGTAGCTATAAGTCTCAGTCCACTTACGATATCTTGTAGGCATATCTTTGAAAGTAAGACGAAGTGATACTGCACAACCACCTTCCTTCCACAAGTTCTCAGTCTCTGTAGAAACGTTAGTAAAGTTGATCTCTACCACATCCTCTACATCATCTGCATACTTGTGCTCAGCGATAGACTTCAATGCCTTAGACTGAATAGTGTTAGAATACTTGATAACTGGTACATATTCTACTGAGCCATCCTTCTTGCGGATAAGAGTTACCTTATCGGTAACTACACCGAGCTTAAACTCTGCAGTAGCAGCTGGAGTAGCCTTTACTTCACCAGCAACCATATCAAGGAATACAGGAGCGCCTACATAGCTTGTGAATGCGTCCTTATCAGCGTTAGCTTTAATATTGTCAGCGCTAACGAAAGCTGAATTGTTCTTGTTAGAAACAAGTACGGTATTTACGTATGTAATCATAATTAATTAATTTTTTCTACTCACCCCACCAAATAATACTGGACCTAACCAGCTGGGCTTTCCACGTTAAAATTATTTAAATCTACGCAGTAGCGTAGTTTTATTCTTGAGTAATGACTTCATGAGATATAGTTTGATACCTCTTATCGCCCTTATTCTCTAAATACATCTGAGCAGCGATCTTAATTATCTCGTACATTACTATGTCTTCAAAGTCCTGATATTCATCATCAGGATTATCTAATGTTATTTCTTTTGGCTTCCTTAAATAACCTAATACATATTTGTCTATATTATAGTTCTTGTCAGTAAGCAATAAACAACCATTAGTAGTTCTAACTCTTAATGGTCTTGCTCTGTGGTATCTGTAATGAAAGTCTGTTAAACTATTTGTTACTCTATACATAAAGCTATCCTATGTACATTCAAACATACATGTATTCATTTTATGATTGCCTTCAGTATCGCAGATAATTACATCCTCATTCAATGCTGAGCAAAAGTCATCTGGATATGTAACAGTATATTGATTATATGAAGGCTGTGATTTATCAAGCTTCATGTTAGTGTATTCCTTTGTGACATACAAACGTATTAGGTCATTCCTGCGCTTCTCATTCTATTCGTAGGATGTTTCATGCACAGGGTCGCCAATAAACCTTTGTTTATAAAATTTAGCTACACCCTAATTTAGCCAAAATAAAGAATCATCTGTAGATGGTTTGTCTGCCAGATTATCAATCTAATTGATCTCTAATTCAAAGTTAGCTAATATATCAATGTTTCTCATTCTTGTTCACTCTATTTGGGTTGTGGCTAAGCTTTTTTATTACCAGAGCTAAACTTGAGTTTGTACTGTGATAAGTACATATCTACAGCTCCAGCTACAATATCATCAAAACAATTGTAGGATAGCTCACATTGACTATGAGTTGCCCCTCTAGACATATCGTCGTCATTGTAATTGATAACATTGAATTTGTATGGGCATCTAAGGTATGTTAAATCAAGCTTATCAATACTTGTATAACTGTCATGAATAACCTTTATACTCGTACCATCTTTAGCTTCCTCAAGTAATACTATAGGTGTCCTAATAATATTATGCTGATTGTAGGCATTAGACAACATTGATTGCACGTCATCTTGTCTACTAATAATATTTGGAACAGATTGTTTAGGTGTAATACTCTTATGTTTATAGTTAGATGATATTACACTGTTACTTCGTATATACAAATAATAGTCCTCAGGAACGGCAAATAAAACGCCGTTATCGGTGTCTAAGTCTTTGTATGAAGGATTTACCTAGACCCTCTTTACAAGCGGCTTAAGCGTGTCTTGAATGACCTTAGACGGCTTTGTATTAGCTGTAGCTTCACCGTCGCTAACCAACAAGGCTTTTATATACTGCTGCTGATATTCACTTAAGAATGAGAATATTGTATCAGTGTCTAGTTTTAATTCGTTTTCAAAGGCGGCACTAACTTCCATTAGTCTGCGCTCAAACTCTATACCTAGTTTTCTTGTTTGTTCTTTGGTCATGATTCTAATGGTCTAGTATTAATTTTTGTAGTAAGTCTACTAGATTCTACAATCTCCGTAGACATAATGATGGCCAAGTTTATAAGCTCTTCTGCCATGCTATCACTTAGTTGAAATGTAGTTGTACCAAAATCATAGTCACTAGTAAGCTTCCCAGATCCCTTTACAAACTTATTAGGTTCTTTTATATATGTAAGCACTAATGTTTTAGTAGTCCCATTATTTGCACAATCTGCATCAAAGATAATATTTAAACCTTTGTCTTCTGGATATGCAATAGGATGGCTAATCCAAGGATAGTTAGTATTAGTATACTTGTACATACTAGCTTCATCATGTTTCTTAAACTTAACTAAAGCTAAATCATCTCCACTAACCTTTACTAATGCTTGTACATAATACATAAAATTATCAGGAAGACTGTATGTATACTCATTCTTGTATACTGTACTCTTTGTAGGGGATACTTCTTTATTTACAACTAAGGGTCTAAGGTCTTCTGCATTCTTTACATCAGCTTCAAAGCTAACCTTTCTAGGATTATTCCCAGTTAATTTTTGAGCTATTAGAGCTAGATAAGCTTTGTCTAATATAGTTGCGACCTCATATTTAGTTAGCGACGGATATGACGAAGTAACATCTGCCTTGTCATATTCAATCATAAACTTAGTATAAATATCACTATGCGTCATACGTCGTAATCTTTATTACTTGTTTTCTACTTGATTAATAATAGAAATCTTTAGGTCTTGATTCTTCTTTGCATCAAGATAAGCAATACAATCTTGTAATGAGTCTGCAAGCATCTCTGTACCATAGTAGTACTGCGTACGGTCCTTGCGGATGATACCTTTAGCGATGGCTTCCTCAATCAAGAACTCAGTCTCCTTAGTCTTGTTGTTAACCCACTTGCTAAAGAAGTTCTGTGGCTGTTTATCAACCAACGTGAACAATGTAGATTCTACAAGCTCGTTTGAAAGCGTATCAGCCTTAACGCCAAATAGCCTAAGGCACTTACGCATCTCTTCAAGCGAGAGCTTACCAAATGCAATAATCGCATCTCTGCGAAGCTTGTTAATCTTATTCTGTTCGATAGCTTCAGCCTGACGGTTAATTAACAAGTAATCCTTGCCAGCATTAAGCTTATCAAGCGACGTAGCCACTCTCTTATGACCAGAGAGGAACTTAATAATCATCTCCTGTCTTGGGAATGAATCATCAAGAATAAGGCTCTTAGCGCCCACCTTTACACTGAAGTTCTTCCAATAGTCAGAAGTCTTTGATAAGGTGCCTTCTGCATAACCTAAAGCTTTCTCAAATTTCTTTTCGTCCTCAGGTGTTAGACCTGTGTATATCGACCCAGATCTAGTAAAATAAGGAGCAATGTAATCAAAACACTGCTTGTACTTAATTAATCCAGCCCAGGGATTTTTCTTTCTAATTTTTAATTCAACTACCATAATTTTTCAATTAGTTGTTGCAATGCCAAGCTCCCCTCCAGTTAGGAGGGGGTTGAACATTGTATGTGTGTATTTGTATTTTTATTAAGCGGCTGCTGCCAACTCATCACCTCTGTTGTTCAGAGCAATTGTCTCCTGGTCTTCTGCATCGCAATACAAAATACCGCAAGACAATGGGTTTCTCAACATAATACCCTCTTCACCAAGGAAGTGCACCTGATAACCATCACGGCTGTTTGAACGCATCGTATTGATGTTGTTTGCATAGCCATTTGGCAATACAGAACCACCAGTACACCACTGAACAAACTCGCGGCCCTTACGACAAACCTTTACAATGTTAGCCTGACCGTCACGACGACCAAGGTCAACGAACAAGAATGTATAAGACATCAATGGTTTGCCTGTCAATGGGTGAAGCTGACGGAACATCTCCATGTTGTCGAACATTGAACAACGCTTAAATGTAACCTCAATACCATTAGTCATCTTATAGGTTGTAAACTGGCCACCAAGAGTCAATTCCTGACCAGAACCCGTAATGAAGTGCGTATCAATCATATTGAAGCTTGCAGCCTTCTCTTTGAGGACGCGATCGACTTCTCTGATTCCCATCTCTCCAGTCAAAGCAACGAACTTACGCTCGTTAGTACCGATGATATTGTAACAAAGATCAAACAAGTAATCCTCGAACAACTCAGTTGTCAAAGTTGTGTAGTAACGTACATTAGCTGGGGCGATCTGCTCGAACAAACCTGCAGAAATTGGAACGAAACGACCATTAGTACCCTTCAAGTTATAAGTACCATCTGCATTACGGTTAGAATGAGCAAACAACAACTGCTTCTCCTCGCGCTTCTTCCACTCACGGAGAGCCTTCCAATACTGATAATCAGACCACAAATAAGACTTCTTGCCAGTCTCAGGATCTGTCAAAGCAATAGCCAATACAGTAGAGTAAGCATCACCAGTGATATCATATGTAAGACGCATAGTCATCAAGCCATTACGCATCTTAAATGGAGTCTGATAGTTGATGATATCTGCCTCGTCACTGTACTCCTCGTATGCTGAACCAATACGGTCTACCTGACGACCAGGGAGCAAGAACTCAGCAGGGATATAAGCACCCTGAGCGCCGTCTGCTACATAGCACTCGTATACCCATGTGCTACCATCCTGATAAGGAGCACCGTTTACGCGTACCTGGAAGTTTACATTATCAAATGCCAAAATTGCACCTGGACCGTACCACTTCTCCTCCAAGCCAAGATAAATAGGAGTCTGGTTGATACCAGGAGTAGCTGTATCAATGTCAGTAGCGGTGATCTCCTTGCCGTTATACTTAGCGTAACGGATAGTAACTGCATGGTCAGCGTCGATCATTACAGACCACTCGTACTCACGATTCTCAATAGTCATGGTTGAACCAAGACCACCAGTCAACAAATCGAGTGTAGTTGAAATACCATCATCTTTAGTACCAAATACCAAAGAAAGCAAGCCTGCTACTTCATGAGGCTTTGTAAGCATCGCATTTGCGATCATGTTCTCGTCTACCAAATCTGCGAAACGCTTACCACGGTAGAGCTGAAGATTGTTTAAAAAAGAGTAATTTGTATTCATAAAATATTAAAATGTCTCATCATAGGTATCTTGACGCGATCTCCCATGCCTGAGGTTGTTTTTCTGTGCCGACATTATAAGAACTATGATTCTTAGTTTGATGTCTAAGCATGTTTCTAAGTTTACTTGCAGCAGATGTCTGACCATTACGCTGAGCTTCTCCAAGCAATGCGTCTCCCTTCATTGTAAAGTATGCTGATTCAAGGAGATTGTTCACAAGATTGCCCTGGAAGTCTTTCTGATATTGTGTAAGACCATCAGCATCAGTCTTGGTAATATAATCGTACAGGGCTTTCTTATCCTCTCTAGGAATAGCAATGCCTCTAATGTTTGTAAGGCTATTAATGCCATTAGTGAGGTCCTCTGCAAACTGCACTGCCTGCTGTTCTTGAGCCTGTCTCTGAGCCTCCTGTTGCTGAGCCATATATTGAGCTTGCTGAGCTTCATATGCTTTGAGATAACCAATAGCATCTGTAGCCTCATCTTCAAGCATGTCAGCATCTTCGTATCGCTCAATCTTGCGATTAATTTGTTCGTCATTCATACCTTGAAGTTTGTAATAATCACGAACAACTGCTTTCTAATTAGATTCGTCCTCTATGTTGATGTTGTCGTAAGACATTGTTCTCTGCTGTGCTTGATAGAAGTCCTCAAATCTACCACCATTCTTCACGTACTGATCAAGCTGAGCAATACGATCATCTGCGTACTGTGGTACAGAGTTTTCATTTACAACATCTTTAATGTAGTCTACGAGCTCATCTACATTTTTAGGTTTCTCGTTATCCTCTACACTCCAACCGTTAGCTTCAGCGAATGCGTCAAAGAAAGCTCCAATCTGTTCTGCTTCCCCAGGAATCTCTGCATTAGGATCATCTACATCCTCAGTAGTTTCCTCTTCGTTTACGTTAACAGTATTATTGTCGGACGTATTATTTAATATGTTATCTGGGATCTCTGTGTTGTCTTCATGAACATTAGGATCCTCTACTTCTTTATTATCCTCAGTCACCGTATTGGTGTCTGGATTATCTAAGTTGTCAATATCATCATCAGGTTCATCTAACACCGTATCTACAGTATCCTGTAAGTCGATGTCTGTTACGCTTGCGCCCCCTTCCGAGCCACCGAACCCAAGAGAGTTCAAAGCGTCTTCAAAATCACCTAATGGATTTTTCTTTCTTCTTGCCATAATTTAAATTATAACTAAGTTAATATTTTAATTGTTTGTACGCTGCCAGGGAGTCGAACCCTGGCAATGTTATTATTTAAGAGTTTTTCTAGACAGTTTAATTGAAGTAATTCTATTGCCTTTATCTCTATAATTCTTAGTAGGTTTTTTAAGGTTTTTAGCACTATATTCGGTGGATATGTTTTTAAGATCCTAGCCACTTATTGTTTTAACCTTCTCTACAACACGTTCTCCACGCTTCCCTATTACAGCTAACTACATTGGGCCTAACTACTTATTCTTTGTAGCAAGATTCTTTACCGCGTCTTCGTCGTGTTCGTTTGGAGTAATTGTTCGTACATGATTGAATGTTTTGTGCTCATATCTAGGAAGTACTCCTTTTTGCCGCATAAACTTAGCCATGTTTTCTGGATTTTTCAGATATTTACTACGACTTTTAAAGTTGGGCTTACTCTTCTTTGCCTCCTTGATACCATCGAAATACCTGTCTAACATTTTGTGAATAGCTGAGGTCTTTACGTATTTGTCGATATCGTATGTATGCTTTGCTGCTTTATATTGATCTTTACTAATAAGACCATCATCATACACCTACTCAAGAGCATTCAGGTAAGGACGTTTTAAATCAAAAAGCAGATCATTTAAATCTTGTATTTGGAACTAGCCTTCCAAAGTATTGCTAGCTTGCGATTTAATTAATTTACGTAGCTCTTTTTCTTCCTATTTAATCCTTTCTACATATGTCGTATTTCTAGCTATCTGTAATTTCTCAAAAAGAGAAGCGCTATTCTCCAGGTCTTTAATGCCCTATTGGTTTAAATATGAATAACTTTCAACTATTGGTTCTCCAGCTTCATCTAAATTAAACGCTCCTTTAATCTATGTTTTAGTTACGCCAGATTCCCGTAGGATTTTATTTATTCTATTTACAGTCTAACCGTACGTAATGTCAGAAAATATTGGAGACACTGGTTCGTTAGCATTCACCTTAGATGATTTCGTTCCGTTTTCCCATTCAACGTCAGGAACATTTGGGTCTTCGTTAATCATATCGGTCTGTAGTGACCTACCAGTTTGTAGCCTATATGGTTCTTCAAACATGGTAAATGTGCCTTCTGGAGCTCTGTTTTTTCGCACTGCGGCAGAATCATACATGTCAAAATCACCAGCTAAAAGCCGTTCTGATAAACTAGGTGCGGTTTTAGATACTTCGTTCTATGGGATCCTAACAACAGCTCTTTCATAATCCTTATTTCCTCCATAAGAACTAAGAATGTCCTTATTTGTAGAAAGATAAAGAGCGTCATAATCATCGCTTGGTGTTCCATAGCGATGTCTAAGCGGTGATTCAAATCCTCGCCTACCACCGTGATTAATCTTGGTTGGAGAAAGCGATGTCAACATCTTATCTGCTTCTTCTTCGCTGGTTGAATCTTTAACCCCTCGCACAAATGACCTATGTTCATTAATTATATTATCAAGTGCAGCTTCTGCCTCTTCTCTAGTAGAGTTAGGATCAATTGTCTCATACCCCTATCTCTTAAGCACAGGATTAATTCTTGTAACCAATTCGTCGTGTACAGACATTTGAGGGAAATGGAATTCTTTATACTCTCGTGGGTATATAAATAGCTGTGGTATATTTATAGCAGCCTAATCATAATTCATTCCTCTAGCCACATCAGCAACATGTAAAGCCTATGTTAAAGGATCTAATTCTGCTGCTCGTTTGCCTTTTCCATGTAATCTTATGGCATTGACAACATCATTTGATATATCTTGCGTGCCAAAGAATCCATCGCTATTCATGGCCTTCTGAATCATATCTGCAGAAATCTTTTCATGCGCACCCTAAGATGCATCTATGGCTTTGCCGATATCATGATATAGCGCTGATTGTACAAGGTCTTGCCTAGTGTACCCAGTTGGCACTGGAATATCTTGAGCAGTTCTAACAACCCCCTTAGTATGCTAGTTCAAGTTAGTAGAATTCCCACGGAAATCACGATTGAAAATCTACTTGAAATCGCCAGCTTCAGGATATGTCTCTCTAAACTGTCTTCTTGCTCTAACAAGATTACGCATGTTTATATTACCAGCTTCATCTACTATCTAACTATTGCCTCTCGCAATTTTTGATAAGTTAATAGGAGCTTCTACGGCTTCTGCAGCTTCTGTTAACCCTGCATCAGTAGATGGCATTCTGAGGGCAGCTCTTTGTTTCCCTTCAATTCGTAGTGGATTGTAATCTAGCCGTAATGGATTATAATCTAGCACCCTAAGCACTTCATTATCACTAGCTATCTACGAAGCTTTACTAGTAAGCTTTCTATTTTTTAGCAACTGTGTTACAAGTCTACCACTTCTGCCAGCTGCTGACATTTTATCAACGAATGGGAGTAAATCAAACAAGGCGTCTCCGTCTCTAGTTTCTATAAGCTCTCCGTCTGGGGCAACTCTAGCTGTGCCTGTTGCAT